>DAICZM010000005.1 GCA_027311145.1 Ktedonobacterales bacterium | reverse complement strand
GTTCCATCGTGTATTTGATGAGATTGCCAAAGAGTACACCGACATCATCAACGAGAACTGGATTGTAGATATCGGAGCAGCAAAACTTGCCGACACCCCTGAAGTTTTCGACGTAGTGGTGTTGCCCAATTTGTATGGCGATATCTTGTCCGATGTGGCCGCCCAAATCGCAGGTTCGGTCGGTCTGGCCGGCTCTGCCAACATTGGCGATCAATGTGCCATGTTTGAGGCTATTCATGGCTCAGCGCCCCGCCGTGCCGGGCAAAACCTGGCCAACCCATCCGGTCTGCTGCTGGGAGCCGTCATGATGCTCGTCCACATTGACCAACCCGATGTTGCCACCCGTGTTCACAATGCCTGGCTCCGTACCCTTGAAGATGGCATCCATACCTATGACATTTTCAAAGAGAGCGTGAGCAAGCAAAAGGTTGGCACAAAGGAATTTGCCGAGGCGGTCATCGCGCGCCTGGGGATGCAACCGCAGCAACTCAAGCCCGTCAGCTATGTCTCAGCACCACGCAAAATTGCAGAGACACGCATCCTGGCCCATAGTGGTCCGCTCTCCGAGAAAATCCTGGTTGGAGTCGATGTCTTCATCGATTGGCACGATGGCAATGCTGACCAGCTGGCCGCCATCATGCAACAGGCCAATGGAGATGGTCTCACCTTGACCATGATTACCAACCGTGGAGCAAAAGTTTGGCCAAATGGCATGCCTGAAACCTTCACGACCGACCACTGGCGTTGCCGTTTCATGCCAAACAGCCAGGGTAACTCGGTCACGCATACACAGATCACCAACCTCCTTCAGCGCGTCGATGCCACGGGTCTCGACTTCATCAAAATCGAGAACCTTTATACTTTTGATGGGCAAGCAGGTTACTCGCTAAGTGCCGGCGAATAGGAGTACACACTATGCTTGATGAACTGCTTGCGAAAAACGAACACTTTCTTCAGCACCATACCCTGCCACAAATTGGGCACGCACCACGCAAACGGACCGCTCTCGTCACATGCATGGATTGCCGCCTCGTGCAGATGTTTGAAGATGCTCTAGAGCTAGAGCGTGGCGATGTGATTGAGCTGCGCACTGCTGGCGCGACCATTTCAACACCAGAACGCACTCCGGCCGATAATGACCTCGTGCGCTCACTCGCGGGCGCAATCTACCTGCTCGGTGTGCGCAAAGTCATGGTGATTGGACATACAGACTGTGGCCTCTCCCATGTAGACCCAGCAGTACTTACCGCATCTATGCAGGCCCTCGGCGTTGACCCACAACGGCTCATTGAAGAACAGCACCTGGGTGATATCAATGGTTTAGTACATTGGATCGGTGCATTTCACGATGTCCATGTCAATGTACAAGAAGTTGTTCAGGTACTACGTAGCAGCCCCTATCTGCCGCGTATTCCCATTCATGGTTGTGTCATTGACATCAATAGCGGCAAATTGACCGTCATCGACCGCGATCCTCTAGAAGCTTCCGCATAAAACATGCTCGCGTGAAAAGAGACAACTGCTCAGTCATCCTGAACGGTTGTCTCTTTTCTATTCAAGACTTCAGGCTAGTTTCCGTATTTCCAGCAGCATAAACGTCGTTGCTAACAGATGATACTCTTCGCTATTGGTCAAGCGCAACTCAGTTTCGCCCAGAGGAATCACGACCGCACCGCTGGCATCGACAGGGCTAGGACTGAGGATAGCGTGTGGGTTGCCACCATGCCAGCGTACAGGCTCTAACAGAGAACCAAGCAGAATAGAAACACGCACATGATGTCCACGCAGCGACTCCTCCAGGTCACGCAAATGCAATTCTAACACGTCGCCTTGCTGTATCACACGCCCCTCCAATTTATGGGATTGCAAAACAATCACGGCTTGTGCCGCTTGCGAAGACTGCTGCGTCTTCATATCGACAGAGCGCACCGTTTTCTTGCCGCGCACACCCCCTGCTCCCGCTAACGTCGGCGTGTAAGCATGGGCATTCGGCTCATCTTCTCGCACAAGTTCTTGTCCACTAGCAAAAGCAGCCACACGCACCAGATCATGTAAAGCGCGATTATACACAGCACGTTGCGTAATATGCGCACCAATTTGTAGAGCAAGCCGCAGCAGCGTGCGTGCCGCCTCCGTTGAATCAGTCTGTTCACGCCGTCCCAGTCGCACCAGTGCCTCAGCCTGGCTGATGGCAGACACACACAGATGTTCTAGCATGTACTGCGGCATCGCATTGAGCGTGCGCGTGCCCTGTCCCAAAAGTGGGCGAGGTTCGTGTGGTTGCACAGCAGCGCGCATGGCATCATAGAGGTCCAGATAAGCATAGTGGCACTCAGGACAACCCGCGAGATGATACAAGAGGGGAGCAAAGTGAAGTACAGCTTGAGGGTCTTCGTTGAGTAGAGCCATGATAAAATCGGGTAATTGTCTATAGAAACGGAGATGATAATCGTGCAAAAAGAGCTGTTCGCTTTGCACCTCTTGCGTGTGTGAGGCAGGCAACAATGACGTAGAGGATGGCAAAGTCATTGACTCAGGCGATTGCATAATCTGCTGAATCCACTGTGCTAAGCGGGCATACGTTGCCCCTTGTGGATTGGGGGTTTCCCCAAAGGTTGTCTGATCGTCCATAGCTATCTCCTCTAGAGCCAGGCTCTTGTTTCTATGCTCCAGGGTTTATCCCGCACGCAAGAAATCTATCACACACGCGGATGAATAATGTAATGTATGAGAATACAAACACAAGATACGTCGCCTCCGACTACTCTTGACGGTAAAAACGGGTGATGCGCTTCATCTGAAGTGCGCTGATCTGCACCTGCATCCCACCATCCCAACTGAGTAAATCATCGGCAAGCAAGATTTTTAACGCTGTCCGCACGTCTTCCTGAGAGAGATCATCCTGCGCCAGCGTGGGTATATCGGTAACATAGTCACCGGTATCGGCGGATCGTTTCCCATACTTTGTCAAACGCAAAGCGAGCATGACTGTCAAATTAGTACTTTGTTGTTGTAGACAATGGCGAAGCTTTTTATGAGCGTGGTCTTTATGCTGGCTCATATGGGGATTTGCCGGCAAAGCCGAGAGGGCCAGTGGATTTTCCGCCAGAATGCTCTGGAGCAGTTCATCAGCACCCATCTCCTGGAGTTCCTGCAAGACCGCTTGCAGTTGATTGGGGGCGGAACGCAAAACGGCAATACAATGTTTGAGAAGATTGCATAAAGCCTGTTGTGAAGCCAGCAAGAGGGCAATCTCTTCTGGGGATGAAAAGGGAGTTGTACCCCACAGTGAGGTCACGGCTTCATTGAGAGGGTCATCGTCATTCTCGGAGCCTTCGGGAGCCGCTAGTTCTGCCGTTGTGCTGATTTGTAGACGATGTTTGCGCAAACGGTCTATCGATTTATTATGGACACTTCTACTCAAAAAGCCGTAGAACTGTGCGTCTGGCAAATGGTCCAATGCGTTTAACGCCGTTGTATCACACGCTCCGAGAATGCCGAGACGCAAGAGTTGTTCTACAACATGACCAACAACGAGGTCGACCTCGAAAGCATCATATTTGAGCGAATGGAGAAACCGCTGTGCCTGGCGGTGCAGATAGGCATAGAGCAAAGGATAACTTTGTTCAACGTGATAACGCAGGTCGTGTGCCGTAAATGGCATACGGAAAAGCCTCCAACACATATTTCCCTACATTGTACAAGAAGAGAGGAAGAGATGACAATAGCAGAAGAGGAACACGTGCTGAATTACCCCGAAACACCGCATAACATCCACAACGAGGTGTTTGTGGATGTCATGCGACATGTTTGCAAGAGCGTGTTTTGCCTCTTATTCGAGGTCTACACGCTTTCCTTGACGTTGATGTTCGTAGGCACGCTTAATTGCAGTCAGGCTGCGTTGTACTTCGCCGCGATCTTCCAAAAGATTCGCATACTTAAAGTACGCACCAGCAGCAATTTCGTGGGCATTCGACATATCCAGCATTTCAAGAGCCTGCGCGAAAAACTGGTCGGCAGATGCGAAATCACCCGCCTGGTGGCGAATTTGGGCCAATGCAATCAAGGCCTGACCTTGAGCTTGAGCATCACCGCTAGTGCGCGCAAAGGTTAAAGCATCCTGTGCATTCTGCTCGGCTTCAACGGAACGCCCCCGCTTCAGCAGAAGTTCTGCTAATGAAGTGAGACAAGTAGAAGCAGAGGTCTCATCATTCAACTCACACTCAATCGCAATAGCCTTGAGGTATTCTTGCTCGGCGGCATCCAGATCGCTCATCTTCTCCAACGTCTTGCCCAAACGCTGATGCGTCATCCCAACAAGACGTTGCTCTTCTCGCATATCATAGATGGCCAGACTGCGCATCGCGTAATCCTTCGCCATTGCAAATTTGCCAACCGCTTTGTAACGCTGGCTAATATCCATGTATTTCAGGGCAAAGCTCTTGCTATCCCGTCCCATCGCGTCGAGTGTCTCCAACGCACGATGGTAGAAGGCAATAGCTTCATCCATATTGCCCAGCTTGAAGTAGTCTGTTGCCAAGTGGCTAAACACATCAAAAGAGAAGAAGGGATCGTTGATGTGATTGTTTTCAATCGCCTGATTGCAACGCAAATGATTTTCAAGAGAAAGAGTATAGTTGTAAAGAGCAAAGTACGCTTTGCCTAGAAAATTGCGGGCGCGCTCACTACACTCTATATCATTCATGCCCTCGCCTTGAGAGACAGCGGAACGCAAGTCGACGACAGCCTCTTGATAGTCGCCTTCGCCATAGTGAATTTCACCACGCAACAGGTAGAGACGATAAACCTGATCAGTGGTGATACGCTCAGGTTGGATCGGCTCAAGCAGTTGGGACGCCTCTTTGAACATCTTTTGCTGAACTAGCACATTGGCCTGAAGCAATTCTACGTCGATTTTCTGATCAGGGCCGGAGTCGGCCGGTGAATAGCCAACCGCCCTTGCTTCTGCCGCGCCAGACGGACTTCCTTCTAAAAGGAACGTCAAGGGGACATCCAGGCGACGAGCAAGTATCGAAAGAGCCTTCAGAGACGGCCGAATTTTGCCACGTTCAATGGCTGAGATGTAACTAATTGAGAATTCTGGGGCGGCTAACTGCGCTTGAGTCATTCCCAACCGGGTTCGCACTTCGCGAATGTTGGTTCCAACTCGTGCCGCAACTGCCTTGCCCACATTAGCAGTTTCTAGGGATGGCATGGAACGGATTTCCTTTCACTGACTATGTTATACTTGGCTAGATGGTTGTCAGGAATATGATCTAGTAATAATTGATTTTTCTTAGTATAGCAAAAATCGAAAACCACACAAAAAGCAAGCTATTGTGCGGTATAAGACATTGGCACTACGAAAAAAACTATTGAAGCCAGAAGCATACTTACTCCTTTAAATGATACCATCTTTCACCAAAATATGCAATGATTTTTACGACCAGTACTAAATCACTAATAGAGTAAATCGATGTACTAAAAAACAGCAGAATTATTCTACATAATCGCTTTTCTTTGTCATTCCCCTCTCACCATTTTTCGCTATCTGATTGCCTCATTCCTATTATAATCAGGTAACCAAATTTGCATTATAGCAAGGTGTGTGATTCACCACAAAATTTTAAGAAAAACATACAAATCAAAAGCAAGCACGTAAGGATCGCTCTCTTCTTGTATATATCGGTTATTATTTTCCTCTCAAAAGTCACCAGCGATAAAACATAACATGTAAATTTGCATAGTGTTCTATTCTCTTATAACATAATCATATGAAATCAAAATGAAAAATGAAAATAAATGGTTATAGGGCTATAACTTGTCAGAATGCCTGATTTCCGAGCATGCGCTATTTTTTCAAGAAGATCATAGCACAACAGATGAGGTTTTAGCATGTATGTACAGATGGGCTAACAAAAAGTCCTATGCATGCTGCAAATATGCTACAAAATAGTCAAATGTATTTCCTCAAGAGGTGTTGATAGCAAAATATGATTGGAACGTGTAAAATAAAATGTGCTATGTGCAGAATACATCAACGCCACTTTTCATTGTATAGAGAGGAAAATAAATGCTCTATCTTATTGCGACACCTATCGGCAATCTTGGAGACATTACAATACGGGCACTAGAAGTTTTACGCGCTGTAGATATCGTTGCGAGCGAAGACACACGCAAGACAGGGTTACTGCTCAAGCATTTTGACATTCATAAGCCGCAAATTGCGTTTCACGAACATAATGAGCAACAGGCGGGGGGACGCATTGAACAGATACTACGCGAGGGCCGCTCCGTCGCGGTGGTCACAAATGCAGGAACGCCCGGTATTTCAGACCCCGGTTTCACGCTTGTGCGACGCGCCATTCAAGCACAAGTTGACATTACGATGCTGCCTGGCCCAACAGCTTTTGTCATGGCTCTTGTCCTCTCCGGCTTGCCCGTCCATAGTTTTACCTTTCGTGGTTTCCCCCCGCGCAAAACCGTTGGCCGCCGCAAATTCCTGGAAGTTGATCGCACAAGCCCCCATACGCTTATCTTCTATGAAAGTCCTTACCGCATTGAAGAGCTTTTGCGTGACGCCTTGACTGTTTTCGGAGAACGGCCTGCAGCTCTGGCAAACGATCTCACCAAGCTATTCGAGCGCGTTGAGCGTGGCACACTCTCGTCGCTCATCGCCTTCGTCAGTCAACATACCACCAAAGGTGAATATATTCTTGTGATTGCGGGAGCGGGAACGAGCAAAAAATCTAAAACAGAGGAGATTGAAGAAAACAATAAAAGTGAGGACGATGAGGACGATGAGGAATAAAAGATGCCTCTTTTTTAATTATAGTGAATGCATATCATCTATTTTACATTCAAAACAGCTTACAAAAAGAAGCCCTTACTTATAAAAAAGAGATAGCATAGCTCAAGTTTTCTAAGACCAAGACTGTGCTATCTCCTCAAATGCAGAGAGTGGTTAAATGCCCATCACAGTGACAAGCTCTTGAATCGCGTTGACTGATTTTTGCAAGAGCGCACGCTCTTCATGACTCAGCTCAATTTCGATAACGCGCTCGAGACCTTTTGCTCCCAACTGCGCTGGCACACCAACAAAGAGATGATTGACACCATACTCGCCCTGCAGATAGACAGTACATGGCATAATCATTTTTTTATCGAGTAGAATCGAATCAATCATTTGCAAAACGGAGGCCGACGGCGCAAAGTAGGCACTGCCCGTACCAAGTAACTTCACGATTTCAGCACCGCCATCGCGTGTACGCTGCACAATCTGCTCAATCCGTTCTGCTGAGATAAGGGCCGCGATTGGCACACCAGCCACGGTACACATGCGTGAGAGCGGAACCATGGTGTCCCCATGCCCACCCAAAACATAGGCCTGCACATCACGTACTGATGCCCCCACTTCCTGAGCAATAAACGTGCGGAAACGTGCTGTATCCAGGACGCCCGCCATGCCAATCACACGCTCGCGTGGGAAGCCACTGACATGCAAAGCCAATTGGGCCATGGCATCCAGGGGGTTCGTCACGACGATAATAATACAATGCGGTGAATATTTGGCAATCTGCTCCGTAACTTGCGCAACAATCTCCTGGTTCTTCTTCACCAGGTCATCACGTGTCATGCCGGGTTTGCGTGGGAAGCCTGAGGTAATCACAACGACATCGGAATTGGCAGTATCGGCATAGTCATTTGTGCCAGTGATCAGTGAGTCGTAGCCAAGCACGGGACCAGCCTGGAGCATATCAAGAGCTTTGCCTTGCGGCATGTTCGGGACGATGTCATACATGACGACATCGGCGTAGTCACGTTCTGCCAGGCGTTGTACGAGGGTGCTGCCAACAAAGCCAGCTCCAACCACTGTAATTTTACTTCTCATGTACATATCCTTTCAACATCCTCTAATTTGCGTCTCTCCCTTGCGGGAATGGAAAATGCTGAGATATACCTCAACACCCCCCCTTTGGCGCATAGAAATATAGTCTGCAAAGAGGCTATTCCTATTGTATGTCGGAACGGCCCGCTTTGACAACGAATGAACTTGTGTTCCACGCAAGTTCGCTCCAGCTCACTACCTCGCCATCAGACTGGCGTACCCCTTTGCAGCCTAGTCTTGCTGGATGATGAGCTTGATGCCCTGGCGCGCTCGCAGCGTCTCCAGCGCAGCGCGATAATCTCCCAGGGCAAAGGCGTGCGTGACCATCTCGTTGACCTGCAACTTGCGACCTTCCAAATAGGCGAGAGCGCGGTCAAAGCAGTGCGTTTGCGCGAATGAGCCGACAATGGTCAGTTGCTTCTGGAAAATCTCATAGGGACTCCAATTCACGCGCGCGTTGGCGGGGTAGACACCGTAGACCACAACGTGCCCGCCCGGTCGCGCATATTGCAATGCCTCTTCGCACAACTGGGGCGAACCGGTCGCTTCAATCACGTAGTCGAAACCTTTGCGATGCTCTTTTAGGAGACGTTCACGGTGCGACTGCGCGTCAGCACGATCGATCAGCACGACCTCATCCGCCGCGAGGCGTGAGACGAGATCGAGCTTGGGACCAGCAGGGGCGGCAACGGTCAGATGCGCAGCACCATTCAATCTCAGTAATTGGGCCAAAATAATGCCTGTAGGACCAGCTCCAAAAAGCAAGACAGAACTCCCCGGTTTGAGCGCAATGATATCCATGCCATGCACCGCGCACGCCGTTGGCTCGACCAGGGCAGCCTCTTGCCAGCTCAGATTCTGAAAGGGGAAGACCTTTTCGGCCTTGACCGCAATGTATTCGGCCTGCCCGCCCGCGATATTGACGCCGTGTGAGAGGAAATTTTCGCAGAAGAGCGGCTCATCACGTTTGCAATAGAAGCAGTGGCCACACAGTTCGGTATTGTCAGCAACCACACGCTCGCCCACCTTCAGACTGGTAACAGCAGAGCCAACACTGACCACCTCGCCCGCGAACTCGTGACCTGGAATCAGCGGGAATTGGGCAAGGAACTCGCCCTCGTGGATATGCAGATCAGTGCCACAGATACCGCAGGTACGCACACGGATCAGCACCTCATCGGCTGCGGTCTCCGGCACTGGAACATCGCGGTAGTGAAACTGCTGCGGGGCATCGTAAACAATCGCTTTCATATTGGCCTTTTCTTACGCTTGCGGAACAACGATTATGGCACGCAACCATGCTTTATAGGCCTCATGGTACAACGTGGCGCATGCTGGCGACAAGCAGCACGACCGCGAAACGTGCCTATTGATTCCAACAGAGTGTGGCAGATGATAAACTCATACATTGCCGTCTTGCTTTCCATATGGTACACTTGCAATAACGTACCAAGAAACAGCCAGAAATTTCTAATTTCGCACTTTTCTGCTGATAGCGTAACGAATACACAACGCACTTTTCGGTTATAGCGCGAAAATCGCGGGAATTTACTGTTTTTTGTGCGTATACCGCGTTATGTTTCTACTCATGACATTGATCCTCGTTGTGAATAGAAACATTTTTACATTCCTGACTGGCGGTTGCAAAACCACGAAGGAGGCGTTTCAATGGCGCAAACGAATCTCTCACAGGAAGAACAGGACCAGGCATTATTACAGAAGTTGGGTTATAAACAGGAGTTACAGCGCACGCTTGGCTTCCTCTCCAACTTCGCGGTGGCTTTCTCCTACATCTCGGTCTCGACAGGCACGTTCTCGCTCTTCTATCTGGGTCTTTCAGCGGGCGGACCAGCATTCTTCTGGACATGGCCCATCGTGGCCTTCGGACAGTTTCTCGTCGCCCTCAACTTCGCGGAACTGGCCTCGCATTTCCCCATCGCAGGCTCAATTTATCAATGGAGCAAGCGGCTCTCCAGTCCAACGCTCGGATGGTTTACGGGCTGGGTCTATTTCTTCGCGGGCATACTCACCATCACTGCTGTCGCGTATACTGTACCTATTCCCTTGCTTGCCATCTTCCCTAACATCTCAGCCACGATTTTGGGTATGCCTAATGCCGTCTTCCTCGCCCTGCTGGTTATCGTGCTTGGCACTTTGATCAACGTGGCGGGCGTGCGTCTGGTCTCAATCATCAACAATATCGGTGTTGCCGCTGAACTAATCGGCATGATCGGTTTCGCCTTGATTCTGCTGCTGTTCCACAATCATCAACCATTGAGTTTCCTCTTTACAGGCCCTCACAACGACTTACAAGCGGCCATACCCGCGACAGCCAGCGCGCCTGCACAGCCAGCACAGCCCTGGACGCCTGGATTTGGCTTCGGCTATAGCGGGGCATTCATCGCGGCCCTCTTTATGTCGCTGTTCGTGATCTACGGTTTCGATACGGCGGGAACACTGGGCGAAGAGACGAAGAATCCGCAACTTAATGCTCCACGCGGTATCCTCTGGTCGCTCTCGCTCTCGTTTATCGCAGGCCTGCTCTTCTTGGGCGGCACGCTGCTCTCGATTCAGAACTATCCCAAGATCGAGGCTATCGCGCAGGGCAGCAACTTCCTCAACGCGCTACCACAGATCATTCAGGACGCGCTCGGCCCATTCTGGGGCAATGTCTACCTGTTCGTGGTCTTTATTGCCGTCTTTGTCTGCGCCCTCGCCATTCAATCGGCAACGATTCGCCTGATGTTCTCGATGGGGCGCGACCGCCGCTTGCCCTTTAGCTCGCTGTGGGCAACGGTCAACCACAGATTCCAAACACCGATCTGGGCAGGCGTTGCCGTAGGCATCCTCTCAGCACTGCCCTTCCTGGTCAGTCAAGCAATTGGCGTATTGGTCACGGGCGCGACGGGCCTGATCTACCTGTCTTACTTCCTTAATAACGTGGCTTCGTTAAATGCGCGTCTCAAGGGCTGGCCGAAAGTGCGCACGCCTTTCCGTCTGGGACGCTGGGGCCTGCCCATTAACATCTTGGCCCTGATTTACGGCAGCCTGATGATTATCAACTTTCTGTGGTATGGAGGATTGCGCAATACATACACCAATCCGACCATGAGTTCGGCCTTCTCCTCGTGGTCAAATGTACCCATCCTGGGCACGATGCCGATCTTCGAGTTCTCCTTGCTCGTGCTGTTCGTCATTGGAGCTATCTACTGGTTTGGCTTCAAACGGCGCGAACTGCTCGCCAACGGCGAAACCGGGGAGAGCGCGCTAGCGGACTAGGGTCTTTCAAAAGAGATAAGGGTCTATGCTCTGCCAGCAGAGCATAGACCCTTATCTCCAGCCCCATGCAAAATTACTGCTTGACAATCAGCACGCTTTCATGTATCATACATCTCGCAGGAGCAACCTGATGGGGTGTCGTTCAACGGTAGGACTGCCGACTCTGGATCGGCCAATTGGGGTTCGAATCCCTGCACCCCAGCCCAGTTGATAAGAGGAGAGATGTATGTCTTTCCTCTTTTTGTTGCCTCACAGCACTACGCTGCTACTATTTTGATTGCTCAACGTGTTACTTCTAGAGAGCATGCGTCTGCCTCTTAAAAAAGGCAATCATTAACACAGATGGAGCAAATATTCATGTCAAACACCCGTCCGCTAACTAACCCCGGTGACTCCAGCAGTAATTGTAGCAGGCGTCGCGATATTCCGCTGGCCATCCTCGCCTGGCTTATACTGCTTTCCATTCTGATTTGGGCCGCTGCACATATCACTACCACAATACTGCTTTTTATACTCGCATCCCTATTGGCCTATGCCCTCGCGCCTGCGGTGCGCTTCGCAGCACGCTTCATGCCACGCTTTCTGGCCATCTTACTGGTCTATATTCTTGTATTAGGTGTACTCAGTGTGCTACTCTACTACATCATCCGTATCGCTATAGAGCAGATTACATCGCTGGCAACCTATATCAGCTATCTACTAACACCGGGTCAAAGCGGGCAAACTGCTCCTCTGCAAAGTCTCCTGGCATCCTTTGGCATCTCCGCTACGCAAATCAACAATTTCCGCACACAGATCATTGGACAGATCGAGGGGCTAGCGAGCAGCGTCGTACCCATCATAACCAGTTTCTTTAGTGTCGGACTGGATATTATTGTCGTTGCGGTGCTAAGTATCTATCTGCTCGTCGATGGAGGACGTGTCTCACATTGGATACGCCACAATGCGCCACGTCCAGCTCGCGCCGATTTTGTTATAGACACCTTCCAACGCATTGTGGGTGGCTACATTCGCGGCCAAATTCTGCTCTGCACCTTAATCGGCGTTCTCGTTGGTACGACCACAGCCCTCTTTCATGTCCCCTATGCCCTCTTGCTCGGGACACTGGCCTTCTTCCTGGAATTTATTCCTATCCTGGGAACCATTGCCTCAGGAGCACTTAGTGTCCTGCTGGCCTTAACGCGAGGTTGGCCCATTGCGCTTGGCGTCTTGATCGCATTTGTTGTGATTCATCTGATCGAAGGCGAACTGGTTGGCCCGCGCATTGTTGGGAAAGCAATTGGCTTACATCCAGCCATCTCGCTCATTGCCGTCATCGCCGGTTCTGAACTCTTCGGTCTCTGGGGTGCGTTGCTGGCCTCACCTATCGTCGGCGTACTGCAAGTTGTTGTTGTCACGCTCTGGAAAGAGTGGCGCAGTTCCCACCCTGAACAATTCAAAGTTACTGCCGATAGCATGATCAGTGAGGTAGAAGAAGATCTGGCACAGGTAAACGATAACCGCACCAAGCAAGAGAACTGATCTGCAATAGCATCTCAGAAACCGTGTACCATCTGTATTGCAGGGTTGTCTATCCTTGATGCCTCTTGGCCCAAATTTTCCTCTATCATCATGTAACTATGCACAAACTCTATCCATACCAAAATCCATGAGCAGGCACACCTCACGTATTGCACAAAGTATGTTACATATATGTATATAGTTTGCATAGCCATTAAGCCAAAGGAAAGATAACAATGTCAGTTCTTATGAGTCATACAGCAGAAACAACCACCCTATTTGAACAGGTAAACGATATACACACTGGCGAAGAGCAACATGCTACCGCACAAAAAGAGCTGGAAATGAAGCAGGAGTACGATGAGCAGCGTCAAATTATCATGCGTGCAACGCAGGGCGACGAAAGTGCTTTTGGCGATATTGTCGATCAGTATAGTTCGCTGATGTTGCGTACCGCCGCGATGATCGTCGGAGATCGCGATGTGGCGGAAGATGTCGTGCAAGATGCCTTCATTCAAGCCTGGCACCATCTGAGTGACCTGCGCGAGGCCAATGCATTGCGCCCTTGGCTCATGCGTATCGTTGTAAATCAATGCATCAGCTTCAAACGCCGCGTAGCCCGCTCGACCACATTTATTCGCCAGGCTCTCTCCGATCAGGAGACCGACATGCTCGCCAGAGCTGCCGATGACCATAAAGGGCGTATGGAGCGCGATTGGGACCTGGCTCATGCCATTGAGAACCTGCCCACGAAACAACGTGTGGTCATTGTTTTACACTATTACAATGGCATGACGCTTCCAGAAATGGCTCTAGCTCTCCAGACCTCAGAAAATACACTCAAAAAACGCATCCAGGCCGCCCTGAGCAACCTGCGCCGCGTCTTGCGCACGACAGAGATCGACGAAGGTTTCACGGCTAGAGCCGCTTTCCGACAATTTTCTCCATCGCTTGCTTGACGCTCAAGAGAAGGCATGCCTACCATAATGTACATCACAGCAGACAGCTATTGCATAACGCTACAATTTTTTGACATAATGTGATATATTCTGAACTACAGGAAACTGTTTGAGCTGTGACACCTTTTCTTTTTATGAACAGTGTAAAGAATATGTGGGGTGAAAGAATATGTGGAGTATATAAAGCAAACAATATGCATGTGCTGAAATGGTATCATCGGGAAGTTGAAGTTGTAGAGGGGTGGAGGAAACATGTTCCTTTTACATATGCAAAGCATACCCGCGAAAGACACCAAGTATTTGCGGGCATTGCGCTTATTCGCAGCGGTTACATCATTCGCGGGAAGCCTGTGTGTCACAATCTTAATTGCACGCACCTTAGGGCCTGCCCAGTTCGGTCAATATCAATTTGTCCAGTGGTTTGCGCTGCTCGCCGTTCCCTTTATTGGCATCGGGACATCTGCCCTCAGCAGTCGCACGCTGTTGTCCATTCCGGGCTATGAAACACCACGTATTGCCGCTGGTATCTTTCGCTTCCTGTGGCATACACACAGTTATCGGAGCATCATTTACCTCATACTCTGTGTCTTGCTTGTGCCCGCGCTCTCTCAATTACCGGGCACTCACCTGCTGTTTTTGCCTTTGCTCTTGGCAACGTTTGCAGTGCCACTCGTGCTACTACAGCGTGTCGTTGAAATGACACTTCAGAGCCAGAGCCGCATCGATCTCCTGATACTGCTTCATTTGATCCATCTCAGCATTCTGCTGCTCTTCGTGATCTTGATTGTCCTCTTCCTGCCCATCCAACTAACTACGCTGCTGCTAGCAGTAGTGGGCAGCAGTTTCCTTGCCTTACTGATTGGCTATGCCAGCATTCGACGCATACTACCTTTACATTGCGTTCGACAGCCAGACCCACTCTTTAAAACAGAACTCCGCCAAAGAGTGCATGTAGCTCTCTGGCACACCATCAGTGATGAGATCATCTGGCAACCGAGCGCACTACTATTGCTGCAACTGCTGTATTGGCACACACCAACCATCCTGGCCTTCTATGCTCTGAGCTTTCTAATAAGTAGTAATCTTATGCGCTTGATTCCTGTTGTTTTGCTTAATGCGGTCTTTCCACCCCTATTACGTGCATTTCCAGTATTTTGCTTTACTAATACATATGAGGCATTTATCAAGACATCCTGGTTGCTTGCTATTTGTGGCCTACCACTCCTTCTCTGCGCACTTTTGTGTAGCCCACTTTTTGTCTCCAGCATTTTAGGGGTTGGCTTTCTCCCACTCGTTTTATCACTGCGTATTCAGCTGGTGGCCGCCTATTTTGGGAGCGTGGCAACGCTCGCCGTGACTCACCTGAGCAAACAACGCCACTGGACAGGACAACTCAGGCTCGGCCTGGGCAGTGCGTTCCTCAATATCATCCTGGTCATTCCTGGCACGCTCCTGTGGGGCATCACAGGGACCGCCCTTGCCAGCAGTGTTGCACAAAGCGTGGCAGCTCTCGGCTCTTTATGTATTTGCCGACATATGCTGCGCGTCACCGCGAGGAGAGACAAGCAGCGATGACAATGCAGCATCATCTTCCATACGTAGCAGCCAATAGTGCCCATCGTGTCGGTGCATTGCATACGGCGGCACGCCAACGCACCCATCAGATAGCACAGCCACGTTGCAGTGTGATCGTCTGCACGTATAACCGCTGTAACCTCGTGCTTTCCACGCTGGCAAGCCTGCGACGACAAACCTTACCTTATCGTCAGTTTGAAGTCATCGTGGTTGATAACGGCTCCCGCGATGGCACGACGGAAGCCGTTTATCGTTATGTTCATGCTGGCATCCAGCAACGGGCGCAGCATGAACACTGGCGCGTGCGCTGCCTCACGGAGCCACAAAACGGGCTAGCCTATGCGCGCAATCGCGGCTTGCAGGCCGCAACGGGCGAAATTGTCGTTTTTCTAGATGATGATAGTCTGGCCGACCCCCACATGCTCGAACGCCTCCTAGCCGCCTATGCAGAAACAGATGCCGATGCCATTGCAGCCCATGTCTCACTGCGTTGGGAGGCCCCACGCCCCCATTGGCTAACCGATGACCTGCTCGACCTGCTCGGCTTTTTCGCCCCTGCTCAAACACGCATGCCATTAGCAGATACCCAACTCATGAGTAGTTGCTGCTTTTCCATCCGCCGCACGGTCCTACAAGCCGTTGGTGGCTTCACGCCGCTACTCAGTAAACGCTTGTATATGCCTATCACGGGCGAAATGAATGATCTCTGCCAGCGTCTACGCCAGGGCGGCTATAGCATCTGGCACGACGCCCGCGCTCACGTCAGCCATCGCGTAGTGGCCGCCCGCCTGCAACGAGCCTACTTTGTCGGGCGAGCCTATTGGCAAGGACGCTCAGAAGTCATATTGCACCATATCGCTTGCCGTTCTCAGACGGAAATGCCCTCGCATGTCATTGCATCACTACGAAGCACACTTTTCCCTCTTCTCTACGAACTTATCTACATCGCCTGTCTACTGCGCCCATTGTTATTTTGTGCGGGCAAATCGACCAATGAACGCCTGCTGGCGGCGATGGCACAGGCACGGTGTTGGGGTCAGATACGCCAGCACGTGCAATTTTTCAATCATAGCCCACTGGATGGCCCACAACCAACCATCCTCTTAGTCCAGTCTGAAGCAAACGATGTTGCGGCAACGCTACTAGCCGGGGCACTACGCCAGCAAGCCATTGCGTGCCAGAGCAGCGGCATGGATATCTCCTTCTCATGGCTATGGAGACACCGCGCCTACGAGCAACAAAGCATCGGCATCCTGCATTTTTATCGGCCAGGGGCAGCCCAGCTCACCTACTGGCAACGGCAGCGCATGCGTATCCAGCTCTGGTTGGCACATCGTTGGGGCGTGCGTGTGGTCAGCAGCGATATCGGGGGATGGTGGCAAAACGTGCGCACCCTACGTTTTCGTCATCAACGTAGTTTTGAACGCATGATTTTCGCACATAGTGACCTTATTCTCAGTACGACACGCCAGCCAGCTCAACTCTATCCAGAGCCGCTCCGACCACAGGTGCGTAGCCTGCCACAGCCCGGTTTTCGTGGTTATATCCCGCCACCAGTCAAACGAGAGCAGGCTTATCAACAACTTGGCTTACCAAGCCATCTGCCATGCGTTTTTCTCTGTTTCGCCAGTCAGCATACAGAGCGTGAGCTGCTCACCCTACTCGACGCTTTTCAAGAGGTTAGCAAAAGGAGTGCAACACGTCTTATACTGGTCGGACGGCCTCGTGATGCCCCACAGGCCACCCAGATGTTAAAACGCGTCGCCCTCAACTCCGCAGTCCATCTCTTTCTCCGGGATCCTGAAGCGGGCGATATCGCTCTCTATATGGGAGCGGCACATGCCGTCGTCTTGCCCTATGGTGCACTACAGCAAGCTGGCTCTCTCGAATTGGCAACGCTGGCTCTCTCCTATGAGCGAGTCGTCGTCGTTCCACGGCTGCCACGCCTTCACGGGATGTTGCCAGCACAGGCCAGCATTTACTTTGAGGCTGGAAGTCGAGCATCTCTCACGCAAGCACTGCTGAAAGCACATACCACGTCCTACCAACCAGGTATACAGGATGCACTCTTGCTAGACGCACAAGAGGGATGGAAACGTCAGGCACAACGTCTAAAAGATTTTTATCAACAACTCATCAATACCTTGGAGCAAGAGCCGTAACCAAAGGTGTGTGTGGTCCGTTTTAGCAACTATGCAAATGAAATTTTTTCGTTACCGCTTTTCTACCTTGCTCTTGCTCACTCTGGTCATCGGTGCAATTATCGTACGCGTCATATTGATTGCCAATCATTGGCCTAATACAAATAGTGACGAGGCCACAATGGACCTGATGGCATTACATATTGCTTTTCGCGGCGAGCATCCAATTTTTTATTACGGCCAGGATTACATGGGAGCATTTGAAGCCTATCTGGGGGCAGCTCTGTTTCGTCTGATCGGCACATCGGTCTTCGTGCTACGCCTCGGCCCACTCCTACTCTACACAGTGAGCCTGTCTTGCCTGTATTTTCTGGCAAAGCTGCTCTATGATACGCGAGTGGCTTTGTTTACGGTAGGTTTGCTGGCCCTCGGCTCGAATGACATCATAACCCATGAATTGATCGCCATTGGTGGCTATCCAGAGTCACTTTGTTTTGGAGCCATCATCTTTCTACTGACCAGTCATCTCGCACTCACTTCTTCGCCTTCAGCCTCATCGACTCCCTGGAGCGCACAGCGTAGGCGCGTGCTGCTCTACGCACTCCTCGGTGTGGTCATTGGGCTAGCCTTGTGGAGCGACCTACTGATCCTGCCGTGTATCGCGGTTGCCGGTCTGCTCCTTCTTGTTTTTTGCCGACACGAACTGCTCCATTGGGAAGGCCTCGCCCTCCTGGCAGGCAGCATCCTGGGAGCGTTGCCATTGCTCATCTATAACTTGCACCCTGATTCTGGCTATAATTCACTGGTCGTCTTATTCCAGCTACATAGTATCGGGGCAAGTGACGTCATCGCGCAGCATATCACGCCCTGGCAGCGGCTTGTAAGCTTCATACAGACCAGCCTACCGACGATTACAGGGGCCAATCCCTGCCACTGGCTCACTGATTTCACTCATCGTTCCGCTACAAGTTATGCCAATACATGCTCTTCGGTGCAATCAGCATGGGGCATGGGTGTCCTTGTTTTATGGAGTATTGCCACGTTCTTCACACTTGTGGCCCTCCGACCTTGCTGGCAGCACATACGGCACCCACAATCCCCATGGGATGTTGGGCAACGATGGCAAGCCATTCGCCAGGGGGCGCGCCTGATGCTCCTGCTGAGCGCATTGCTAACCACACTTCAGTTCGTGACGAGCAATGCAGCCGCACTCTATCCTATAACCGCTTCGCGCTATCTGTTCTGCCTACTCCTGACGTCACCCGCATTGCTCTGGCCCCTTTTTCGCCTGCGCAGGCCAACGCAATCTGCATCAACAGACGCAGGTTTACTGATCATACGCCTTGTTCTGCTCACACTCATCGCGACGACATTCCTGGTTGGCACGCTCAGCACGCTCAGCGAGATACCCGCCATGAACACAACCTATCGACAACAAGAGACGCTCGACTCGACACTGCTCCATCTCGGCATCACGCGCCTCTATTCTGAATACTGGACATGCAATCGCATGATTTTCCAAACGCGTGAACAGATCATTTGCGCATCCCTCAACGACACACTTGGACAAGGCTTCAACCGTTACAAACCCTACCTAGACATGGTGCGCGCGACTCCTCACCCTGCCTATGTATTCCCATTAACATCCCCACAGGCACAAAGCTTTGTGCATCTACACGGCAATGATCCGCATTACAAGCGTTTTACGCTTGTAGGCTATGTCATTTATCAATATGTGCCCTGACTATGAGCAGGCATCTTGCGCAATAACGGATGTTGTGGCATCCCACAGCAGAGAGCCACTCTGAAAGTTTTGACGATAATAGCTATCTCCACCTGTTCCTGACACCGCTGTCAAGGCCGAGGTGGGATAGCCATGACAGCCTTTCGGCCCCAAATCCGCGAGATAGCGTATCCAAACTGCGCCATAGACCCAGTAGACACTCCCCGTGCTGTCAGCCTGCATCAAGGCTCCCGGTTGCATAGAGCCTCCACCAAAATCTTGAATCCAACCCGCTGCCCAGCGATGCATTGCTGCACCACCACCATTGTCACGAGGCAGACCTACAGTATTCTCGCCCCCAGCTTGCGTGAAAAGCGCGAGAAACGCATTCGCCATCGTGCCATTAGGGGAACCCACACCAACCCACTCGCGGTCATAGCTGCCAGTAGTCCAATCAGGAATGGTGCAGGTCACACACGCCACAAAACTATCACTCGTATTGACAAACGCGGCCTGTGGCGGCAGCAATGAGCTGCCCAAAGCAGGCAGATAGCCATCTGTCCAGCCATTGCTCATGCTCTGCGGATGGGCCGCGAAGTACCACACATACTCTTCATAAATCGAGCGGAACGGCGCGCCCGCATACCAGTTCCCATAGGCCGACGATGGCACATCGTTGGGATTGTTGCCATAAGAACCGTTATACGCCCACACTGCAAAAAACCAGTCATTGGCCTTATAGGGATCGTTCGGATCGCTGGCTGAGGCCACGCCCGCCGTACCATTCCATGCACTAATCAACGATTGCACACCAACACCAATATTATAGCTTTGATCGTTCCCAATCCGCACAGCATCACTGCGACAATTGTTCATAACCTGACACTGCGGCGGCATTCCCCATGTCTGCTGATACTCACCCCAGCCCCCGTCAAAACTCTCAACGGGTGAACCAACCGCTTCGCCATTAACTTGATAATCCGACGTGTTAAACTGATGCCAGTTGCTTTCGACATAGGCGATACCGTGTAAAATAGCAGCCGAGACATGGGCTTTGCCCGTTGCTCCTTGTGCGCATATGCCATAGCACATTGTAGACAACGCCGGAGCATCCGCCAATATACCTGCATGGCCCTCCAACATCCATTCATCCTGCTGCAACGTGCTAGCATTCCGCCCACCCGTATTGGTCAAACGCTGATGAAACGCGAACAGTTCCGCCAACACACTCTGCGGAACAGCGTGTACCTGCGCATTTGGCACGTGCGCGCTCCAAAAAGCTTGCACCAATTGTCCTCCTGCTGGCAACGTCAGGCGTTGCATCGCTCCACTGTGGGCATCACTTATCACGAGTGTCTCTTGTGCAGGCACGTTGGCAAGGCCACGGACAGCAGCATCTTGCCGAAAAGCATTCACCTGCATAGCAACGGAGAGTTGCCCATCGGGCGAGGTCGTCATAGTGCTGCCAATGATGTCCGCCGCACTAAAGGCACTGGTAGCGGTGAATGCTGCCACTTCCCCTGATGCAAGATTCACGCGCACAAGCGTATAACGCAACGGCTGCCAGCTTACCACACGCTCACAGATCACCGAACTACCATCGCTGCTAACACTCAGCACATTGCCCGGCAAGATATCCGATGGCAACGTCAATACCGAGGGGTTTGCAAACTGCACCCGCGGCTGTAGAGCATCCCCCGGCCAGAGCGGCACACGTACAAGCTCGACAGCGCGCTGTGGACGCGCCTGCACCAGCAGTAGCGCACCAGTTGCATCAAGGCCCAGCAAACGCCGTGAGCTGCCATCCTGCGGCCAACGCAACACGGTCACATCATGTCCACTCAGGTCTATGCGATGGACCTCATCATAGAGCGGTAACAGCGACATATTATACTGTTGCTGTTGCTGTTGCCCAACCATTGCAGATACAGCAGACCCAACTTTGGCACAGCTCTTTTCCTGACATGCACTGCTCACACCATGCGCGCTTATTCCTCCCGCAGAGACCAACGTCTGATAATAGATCGCCTGGCTATTCGCAGCCCAGACAACCTGATCGTTCGTGAGCAAGCCAGCAGCAACCAGCGGCACATTCAGATTACCTTGTGTAGAGAGCAGATGCAGCGAAGAGCTATTCAACAGGCCCGCAAGCGGCGTGGTCAGGGCGAGATAATGTCCATCAGGTGAAGGTTGCAAAAGTGGCGTCACCGACACGGGAGCGCGCTGGATCGCATCAACCGCGAGGGTGGTATGCAGGTCCGCACCCGCAGCACGATAGACAAGCAACGGCCCCTCAGCTTGTTGCGCACTGCTAAAAGCTACACTATAGACAAGATCATAGGGATGCAATTGCCAGGGACCAGACACCACCAATGGACCACGCGCACGGGGCAGCGAACTCGCAATAAGCAGACCACGCAAAGACCAGGCTAGCGAAATCGCGAGGAGCAGAACGAGCAAGCCCAACAGAAACAGCGTTCGTTTCATGCCATCTATACTTTCTTGGGAAGCTCTGTTTGCGCAGAGACCCCCACTACACAACCACCCTATTACCAGAATACCCATTTTGACAAACTTGCCTCTTGCCTCGTTAGATAGATAGGTACATGAAGAGAAACCGTGAGGGGAAAATCATTGAGTGTGGGAAAAACACGCAGTATTCGCTATAATGTGTCAAGTGGGATGTTGTCTAGTGGGAGAGCGAGGCAGGCAGTGTCAGAAAAACAAACTCGCTTCATCAGAGAAGTCATTGAAACAATTACGTTGACATTGCTGGTCCTTTTAATGATTCACAGCATCGTGCAGAGTTTTCGGATCGATGGACCAAGCATGGAGCCGACTTTTGCCACCAATCAAGATGTGCTGGTCAACAAAACCGCCTACCTCTTGCACCCACCGCAGCGCGGCGATATCATTGCGTTTCGCTATCCCCTCGATATCCATGAAAGCTTTATCAAGCGCGTGATTGGCATTCCTGGCGATACAATCCAAATCACACACACCGCTGTGCGCATAAATGGCACACTACTTCACGAACCTTATGCCAGCACTAACGTAGATACTTATGAACAGACCTGGACCTTGGGACAAGGCCAATTTTTTGTCATGGGTGACAATCGAGAAAACAGTCTTGACTCACGCAGTTGGGGACCACTAGAACAGAGCTATATCATCGGAAAAGTGCTGGCTGTGTACTGGCCACTCCCAAACTGGCACTTCGTGAACACGTATCCTGCTGTCTATACTGCCGTTCACCCAGGTAAATAACGAAGAATGAGGTTCACTTTGAAACGTTCGCATATTGCACGCGAGATCGTTGAGACTATCGCGCTCACCGTTCTTATCTTCCTGGTGGTTCGCTTTGTCATCCAAAGCTACCATGTTGAAGGAACCAGCATGTTACCTGGCCTGAATGGCAATGACTATGTACTAGTCAATAAGGTCGCCTATCTCTTCCACCCCCCCGCACGCGGCGATGTGATTGTCTTCCACTATCCGCTCGATACAACCCGCGATTTCATCAAGCGCGTGATTGGCCTCCCTGGCGATACCATTCGAACCGATAGTACGCATGTCTGGGTCAACGGCGTTGAGCTACAAGAACCATATATCTCGATGCCCCTCAATCCCAATGGCAATGTCTGGAAAGTCCCCCCTGGTGATTATTTCGTGCTAGGCGACAACCGTCCGGTGAGTGATGACTCTCGCGACTGGGGCTTTGTGCCACAAAGTGATCTCGTCGGCAAAGCCGTTGTTGTCTACTGGCCGCTCAAATCTTGGGAGTTTCTCAATACCTATCCGCAGGTCTTCGCGCACATCAAATAGGCTCACGCGCAGCTACCACATATCATTCATAATAAAGAAGGGAAACAGTTGTTATGCCCGATGAACGTGACGTACCCGAAGAGGTGCGCGCATACGCGGATGAAGAGGATATCTATAACGACGACGACAGGCCCGCACGAGCAGTCAGGTCAACAGCACGCTATGGTTTGCCTGCTGCCCTGGGCATTGGTGTGGGCGCGGGCATCGTCAGTGTGCTGCTCAACACTGCCATCACCTTTCTCAATCTGCCCACCTTTCAGCAAGCGATAGTAGAAGGCGCACATCTGCAAGCGAATACAGCTTACGAGCTGGTTGGCCTGCAATGCCTGAATTTCTCCCTCACGCTGCTGATCTGTTTTGGCGTGGGCTACATCACAGGGCGTCTGACAGCACGGCGTCGTCTCGGCTTGTATGCGGGCGCGCTCGCCGCCATGCTAAATTTCCTCGCTAGCTTTCTGGTGCGCTACATCCCTAATTATCCGGGCAATCAGGCTGCCAGTAGCGGCGGCGCGGGTGGAGTGCTTGCCGGTATTTTGATCAGTCTGGCGTTTCTTGCGGTCTGGGCGATCATCGGCAGCCTGACTGGCCTGTGGGGAGCCAGTTTTGCCACAGTCCGACCCGCCCGCAGCCGCCCATCCCGACGCGATTGATGGCGATGAACAAATTCCTGTGGTCAAAGACGTAGGGACCGATTCATCGCGTCCGCCTCGCCATGCATCACATATGCCATTTTACACCCATTATGCCACAGAGAAACAGACATCATTGGTGTACAGGCACGGACGCGATGAATCGGTCCCTACGTCTTTTACGCGCGTATGATGCATATCAATATTGGACATGACGCAAACATCCCCTTCTTCTCCCCATTGCCCACCTCTTGCTTAAATGCTATACTACAACAACACTAGCATGAATAACGCGATTGTCTGTTGATAGGATAGTGAGAGGCACACGATGGCAGACACATCATCAATTGATAACCAGATAAATAGCTGGCTAGCCTGGGCTGGTAGCAAAGTTTGGAAGACACATAACGTTGTACTTATCACAATTGGAGCGACACTTGTGTTAGGGGCTATTGATTCCTGGCTATTCACGGACCCCACCAGCCTGCCAAGACTTCCAATCAATTGGGTATTCCAACATGCTCTCCTGGTGGTTATTCTCTTGCTCTGTTTAGCTTTGATCTACATAGTATCATATGTACTTAGCCACTTCTCTATCGCTCCTTCCGCACAAATAATCCGCAAAAAATATCTAGAACGTGTTATAGCGGAGGTGGGTAAAACGACGTTGCGCGGCATTCCCGCAGGGCTGGTAGCAGATAGCGTACAGCTTGATGAAATCTTCATTCCCCTACAACTCTGTCCCAATCGCCCACGCACAGATTATCCCCTCAGCAATGAAGAATTGCGCTCCTATCACGATTTTTTACAGCTTGGTGTTGTAGACGAAAGAACACACCATATACAGCGCATCGTCGCCAATGCTGAAAAAGACTGGGTGTACCAGCTTGAAAGAGGTGATACGATCAGTATTGCCGACCTTTGGGAACGTCTGGCAGCATCTTCTGTCGCGGTCATTCAGGGCTACCCAGGGATGGGTAAGACAACGCTGATGGAACGCTTAACGCTGCATATGGCACGACGCGGGCTGAAGCAGGACGACAAACATATGCCTGACGGCGAACACTTTGTCCCGACGCTTGTCCCTGTCCTGTTGCGCCTGGGACAATACGCCAGAGTACGCGAACAAGAACCAGACCTCTCATTATTTGCCTATATCACGATTGCGCTTACAGAACTGCATCTCACAGATACTATTCCCTTTGTGCATAATACACTCTCAGATGGCACTTGTCTTGTTATGCTGGACGGGCTGGACGAGGTCAGCGATCCCAAGATGCGTGAGCAGGTGCAGGAAGCCATCAAAACGTTTGTGAAAGATTATACTGGCTCAAAGAGCGAGGGACAGAACCGTTTCCTGATTACCTCGCGTGTCGCTGGCTACGATATGGCAGCCTTCCCCGCTTATCCGCACTTTACGATTGCCTTGCTCACACCCAAACAAATTGAGGATTTTTTGCCGCGCTGGTGTCACGCAAACGCACTCATAGCCGCGAGTCGTCAGGGTGAGGTTCATGACGGCGCAATTGAACAAGAGGCACAACGCCGTTTAGACGCGCTCAGGAAGGCCCTGCAAGACAATCAAGGCGTGCGCGATCTGGCGGTCAACCCTCTCCTTCTCACGCTGCTGGCAGTCATGCAACAGAATACCACAGACCTGCCACGCCGCCGTGTGGAACTGTACACAAAAGTCGTCGAAACACTCTTGGAGAATCGCAATATCGCGGCGAAACTGGCTCCTGTTTCTGTCGTACAAACCATTCGCTATCTTGGGCCGCTAGCTTTTAAGATGCAAGAGGTTGATAACAGTTTCGCCCAAAGATCCGAGATTATGGACGCACTGATAGCCGTAAAAATGCAAGAGGGGCAAAATAAGGATCAGGCCAGTGAAGATGCGCGTATTTTCCTGGATCGCCTAAGAGAACGCGGAGGTCTCTTCGCTCTGCGCTCTGGCGATTACTCTTCTACAGAGCGAACCAGCCCGTTCGACTATTTCGGCTTTATGCATCGCACCTTTCAAGAATACTTTGCCGCACGCTATATACTCAACGAAATGAAGCTCAAACCGGATGAGTGGATAGACAGGCTTGTAACGCTGGTACGCCAGAACTATACCGTCTGGCGCGAACCTTTCCTGCTCGCTGTGGCCTATCAAAGCAGTGAAAACGAACACGTCGCCAGCAAGATTATCGAAACTCTGCTCTCTCCTGTGCAGAGACCACCTAAACAGGGACAAAATAGCGAAGAACGTAATCTTTTGCTTGCAGCAACGGCAATCATTGAAGCAAAAGAACTGACTATTGATGCCACTTTGGAACAGCGGGTTGCGGAACAGTTGCTAGCAAGCTATGCAGCGGCACGACAGGCGCGAAACTTTGACTCGTGTACACGCATTGAGGATGTCATGCAACGCTGGCTGCTTAGCCTGCCATCCAATGTGCCGACGCTCTCGCTGCTCACAGTGCTGGTAAAAGCCATCAGCAATGTGCAGCAAATAAAACGCCAGATCGCCACACTCACATTGCTCTCGATGATTGCCCAACAGCTCGACTCCTGTCCCGCAACGATGTTTGCCTCGCTCATTCCCCCACTCCTTGCCCTGGCTGGTCTGAATGCGGTTGACATACACAAACCCACACAACAGCTATCCACCACCAATTTTGATGTCGCCGATCTTGCCTTTATCGCCCTCTCTCTTATGGGCAAACGTGGTCCCTCTGGTCTCTTGCTCGAAAGCGAACGCCAGTATTTCAAGGATAATCCAGAGCTGTTGCGCGATCTTGCGCGCTACTCGCTGGCAAACAAAACGTTGCTTACATCCACTGTCATCCCATCGAGCAATATGAATTATCAACGCTACGAGGCCGTTATTGACAGATGGATAAAACTGCGCGATAGCTATCAACCCACACGCATCACCGAACAAAACATCATAGAGTGCCAGCAGATCCACGATGACTTGCTCAAGTGCGCTGAAGAGGTCCGCTATCCCATCGCTACCTACATGCGAGCAATGCTAGAAAAAGCCAAAGATCACGCTGAGCAGTGGCAACAGCTCTGGCAAAATTATCTTTTAGAGCAGGTGAAAACTGGCAACTATCTTGATTACCAGCAAACAGCCCTCTTCTGGACATTTCTTTTTCCAGAGCAAAGAGCTTTGCAACCACTCGTAATACGCATCCTAGAAGACTATAAGAATATTCGAGTTTCTCAAAACCTCTACGCTCAACGCTTTATCTCATCTCTAAGCATCAACCTGAGAGACATGAGAGACATGAGAGACCTGAGAGACCTGATAGACCTGATAGACCTGAGATACCTGAGAGACCTAAGATACCTGATAGATCGAAGATACCTGATAGATCAAAGAGACCTGAGAGACCTGAGAGACCTGAGAGACCTGAGAGACCTAAGATACCTGAAATACCTGAAAGACCTGGAAGACCTGATAGACCTGATACTTATTCCAGAAGTTGCAGAACAGGCGCGTCTCTCATTAATCTCGCATGGAGCGATGCAAAAAGTGGATGCATTGACAATCCTGATGGGACGCATCTTACAGGTCCAGGAGACGGATAAAGCAGGTCCAGCAATAGAGCAGGAGGTACAAGGTCTCACAAATGTTGCACTCAGCTATACATCGGCAGGCACAGATATAGATGAACGAGAAGCGGCATTAGATGTGTTGCGCTATCTGCCAGCGCGTACAGCAGGCGAAGTGCTATTTGTGTTGCAGCTAGCTGATCGCGATGTGCAAGACGCATGTGCCTATGCATTGCGGCGAGCGCGACCAGCAGACGATGCAGCATGGCGAGCCTTGAAGCAAGGACGCACATCACAAATTGAAGCGGTGAAAAAAGCGGTAGAGGCGGCATTGCAGCGACAAAAGTAGATGGAACACACCAGCAAACGGGCAACCACAAGGGTCAATACCGCTTAAATAGTGCAACGGGCAACCACAAGGGTCCCCACCCCACGTCCACCCCACTCCTGCCCCTACTATACACGGAAATGCGCTCGCATGCGAGCGCGCAATAACCATGCACGAAGTGCATCGGAGTATAGT
>DAICZM010000059.1:7022-15243 GCA_027311145.1 Ktedonobacterales bacterium | reverse complement strand
GTTAGTAGATCTAGTATCTCTGACTTACCTGGATGGGTTGTCAGGGTAGAGGTTAGGGGTTGGTACGTATGCATTCTTTTGTACTATCGGCTTTGCTCGCACCTAGCATGCAGGCTTTCTTTACCTTCAAAATCAATGTGATCACACTAACACTCTGGGTCACAGGTGGACTTTTTCTACTCAATGTGATGTTGGCGATCATTTTTCGCAAGCAATCGACCAAAGAAAGGCTATCTTACTATGCGGTATGCGCCGTCGAGCTGGCAATTTTTCTCTTTGCCCTCACACTCCGCTTAAGCTTGATTACCCACATACCTTACCATTTGCCCCCCGGTCTACCGTTTAATAGAGCGGAAATAGGGGCAACCATCGCCGTTGGCATTGGACTGTTTCCAGCAGCGTACTGGCATCGTACATCTTTCTCCGAGCTAGGCACACGCATAGCTGCGGATGCAAAAACGATCCGTGAGCGCGACGGCGGTGTACACATCCGCGACACAGGCCCTGGTGGATGGATGAATTAAACAACAAAACATATGGAAGTATGATTTATGCAAACGTTTATACATTTTCTAAAAAATATCAGTGTCTGGCAGATACGCATTGTAGCCCTAGCAAGCCTCATACTTAGTATTGGCTTTAGCTCACAGATGATGGTTAACGCATTTGCCAATAACACGATCAACACACTACAAGCCGAATACCACAGCGCACCATCCAGCCTCGATGTGCAACAACGCGAACACTGCCTGATTGTCTTACAGCACATCTCGACTGCGCAAGGGCGTCTGCTCTACTTGTCATCACATACTTGCACACTCAACCCATAACGGCCCACAATGCTTCAACCGCAAACACCAAACCAGATCAGGCACGGCATTGTGAGCAGTCAGATGCTCTTTTAGCTTCCGCCTCCCGCTCACGCTACATTGGTTTGTTCTTCAGTTGACCAGCGATACAGCTGTTTCGCCGCTGATGTTTTGTTTATTTGCTCACAAATACGTTATAAGAGATGAAGCATACGATCAGCAGGCTTGACAGGTACGATAACGAAGTGCTATCTTGCGCTTATAACAGAGAGCAATAGGAGCAAGAAGACAGAGGATAGGTATTGCACAATGAGCATGTTTCCAGAACAAAATATTGCACAACCAGCTCTTGATGGACAGGCTTTCTCCACTGCCTCCCAACAATTTAGGCAGCAAGCTCCCGCCTACGCGGTAATTACACGTGATCTAGTGCAAACATTCAGCAGCAAGATTGCGGTAAACCATCTCAACCTTGCAGTGCGCTCAGGCGAGTTTTTTGGCTTTCTCGGCCCTAACGGGGCGGGCAAATCAACCACGATTAAGATGCTCACCGGGTTACTGCGACCAACTAGCGGGCTAGCTTATGTTGGTGGCATCGACGTATGGCGCGAACCACTACGCGCACGCCAGTTGATGGGTGTGCTACCAGAATATCTCAATCTCTATGAACGGCTCTCCGGTAGGGAGTTTATCACGTTTGCAGGTCATATGTATGGCGTGGCCAATGCAGACATTAAACAACGCACAGAAGAAATGCTCAGCGTGTTTGGCCTACAAAGCGACGCGGATAAAATGGTCGTAGATTACTCGGTTGGCATGCGCAAGAAAATTGCCTTAGCAGCAGCCATCATCCATCGTCCGCAGGTACTTTTTCTGGATGAACCATTCGAGGGCATCGACCCGGTCAGCTCACGTGTCATCCGTGACATTTTGCACGAATTAACGCAACGCGGCACAACCATTTTCTTCTCCTCTCATATCATGGAGGTTGTCGAACGGCTCTGTACACGCGTAGGGATTATCAATCAGGGTGTCTTAGTCGCGGAAGGAAGCATTCCAGAGCTACGCCAGCGTGCAAGCCGGAGTAGCGGGGACAACGATGCCAGCCTCGAAGATATCTTCCTAAATCTGATCGGTGCAACGAATGAGAACCACAATCTCAGCTGGTTAGAGTAAAAGAGGTAGTGAATTATGGCACTCCATGCGGATAAATTGCGCTGGCTCCTCTGGCTACGCTGGAAAATAGTGACGCGAGGCTTTACGCGGGGAGCAGGCCGCGTCAGTCGCATCATCGGAACAATTTTTCTCATCTTGTTTGGTTTACCTCTCATTGGGGGTATTGCTGTTTTAACCTTTTTTGCTTATCGTAACCTACCATTTCCCGCCAATGCAGAAATACTTTTCCTTGTCCTGACAGGCATCTGCCTGCTCTGGATACTCCTGCCACTACTCGAATTTACAGTTAACGAAGGTCTAGATATCTCCAAACTTGCGCTTTTCCCACTCACCCGTGCAGAACTCATGCTCAGTCTCTTGCTGTCGTCGCTGCTCGACATTCCAACGCTTGGTCTCTTGCTAATTTTCGCAGCGGTCATCGCAGGTTGGGCCTTCACGCTCCCATTGGCCCTGATGGCTCTACTCACCATGTTCGTTTTCTACGTACAGATCATTGGCATCAGCCAATTGGTCCTGGCATTGCTGATGCGCGTCTTGCAAAGCCGCCGCTTCCGCGACCTGAGCATCATCATCATTGCGCTCTTCTCATCATCTTGCTATCTGCTGCAACAACTGCTCGCACGGACACTAGGTGGAAGCAATATCGTCTATGGAATACAAAATCTGCACGTCTCAGCCTATCTACAATGGCTACCACCCGGCATGGCCGCACAAACCATTCAGCAAGCATATGAGGGCAACTGGGGCATGAGTTTTGTCTGGCTTGGCGCACTCCTCATACTAAGCGTGTTCGTCCTCTACCTCTGGCAAGCTGTTGTAGAACGTGGACTGACCGCTGATAGCAGCGGCGGATCGGTGCGTGTGCGCCAACGCCGTAGCACCACGAATGCAGCACAGAACACCAGCTCATCCTCGAGTTTTATCGAGCGTCTGTTGCCACAGCAGGTCGTGGCGATTGCCTTCAAAGATGCCAAATATTTGCGCCGTGACCCGCAACTTCAGGCCACGCTGCTACAATCGGTGATATCCGTGCTGGTCATTGCCGTCTTTACAATCATCAATCTCAATGGGGCACGCACTGTCACCTTCATCAGTAGCTGGAGCATCTTCTTTGCGCCCGCCTTTGGCCTGCTTTCGCTCTATACATTGACAGCAAACACACTAGGATGGGAAAGACAGGGTCTGACAACGCTATTCCTCTTCCCCATCGAACCACGCCACATCCTCTGGGGTAAAAATCTGGTTACTGGCTGTATTGGCATCCTTGAGGTATGCGCACTGACGCTCGCATCGGCGATCATCTCGCATGCATGGGATTTGTTGTTACCCACGCTCGTCATTGGCTTCTCAGGTATCTTAGTTATGCTGGGTTGGGGCAATCTGACCTCCATTCTCTTACCACAGCGTATGAGGCAGATACGACGCGGCTTCCAGAGTTCCTCGAATCTCTCAGCAGAAGCGGGTTGCACACGCGCAGTCATGTCACTTGTCGCATTACTTGCCACAGCAGTTGTCTTGCTGCCCGTCGCTGCTGCCCTCGTGCTACCAATACTCTTTAATCTACGCTGGATTTGGACAATCTCGCTACCTGCTTCGCTCGTGTATAGCATTGCTTTCTACCATGTCATCACAACACTTGTAGCACCGCAGATGCTGAAACGTGCGCCAGAAATTCTCGCCGTCGTTGCCCGCGAGTCGTAATAGATATATGAAACAAAAACCCTGGGACGACACCTGAAGGGAAAATAGTATCTCTATCGCCGATCTCTTGTAAACACACCAATGCAAAAGAGTATGTGACAGGAGGCATGTGATGCAACTGGGAATTTTTGCTAAGACGTTTGCTCGCCCAACCGTAGAAGACGTGTTCGATGCTGTGAAAGCACATGGCTTGAGCTGTGTTCAGTTTAATTTGTCCAGCGCGGGTGTGCCATCTCTCCCAGATGAGATCGCTCCGGCTCTCATCGCGCATATTCACGAGGCTGCGCAGAACAGGAAGATCGAGATTGCCGCTGTTTCTGGCACATACAACATGATCCACCCCGATCAAGAGGTACAACAGAGAGGCCTGCGCCGATTGAGAACGTTGGCGACCGCCTGTCAAGACCTGGGAACGACCATCATTACGCTATGTACAGGCACACGCGATCCTGTACATATGTGGCATTGGCATCCAGAAAATGCTTCTCCCCAATCCTGGTCCACGCTCTTACACGCTATGGAGGCGGCACTGCGGATCGCTGAAGAAGAGCAAGTGACATTGGCCTTTGAGCCAGAGCGGGCGAATGTGGTGAGTACCGCTGCTCACGGTCATGCCTTGCTTGCAGCGATGCAATCCCCACGTTTGAAGGTTGTGATCGACCCTGCCAACCTGATCGTGCCAGACGATGAACGACCAATGAGTCAGGTACTAGATGAGGCCTTCGATCTACTGGGAGAGCATATTGTCATTGCCCACGCCAAAGATCGAGGAGCAGATGATACCTTCCGGGCTGCCGGAGAGGGCATCCTCGACTATGACCGCTATCTAGGTCTCCTGCAAGCAAATAGTTTCCAGGGTCCTTTGATCATTCATGGCTTGGCTGAAGCGCAAGTAGACACAGTCCTTCAGTTCATTTATGACAAGCTCCAGAGGAAGGACATTTCACCCCTTTCACTATGGTGAGGCCCTTACTCATGCCATAGCAGGTGCTACATTGAAACAGGTTACATCGAAAGCCATTGACGCTCAGCAACATGCCCGGGATGTTCAGCATGCCATCGAATACTTCTTGCGAACTGGCGTAAAGGATGAGCAGCAGCAAACGATCTCTGCTGCTGCCCGTTTTCTGCAATGGTTACTTTATGCCCCCGTGCTATCCCTTTTTTTTCGCACGATTATTGCGTGCATAGCTTGTAAAAAGCCAAATGGGAATGAGGAAGAGTGCAATGACTAAGATATAAGCGGCAATGTTGATGATTGTTCCATACGTGGATGCTTGCTGCGGCGTTGTGCCGATCACAGGTGGATAGAGGCCAGTAATAATAAACTGGGGACTACCGCCTACTGAGAACGTGGTAATAAGCTGACGGCCTGGAATATCGAGCATCGCCACATTGCCGCCGCTCAGTGCGACGAAACCCAGCTGCCCATCGCTGGTAATCGCCACTGATTGCGGGGCGACACCCAGATGGACGACACGCGCCGGCTCATGCGGAACGGTATAACCCACATTGACGGGCGAAAGAACAACGAGTTGATTATTCTGCATATCTGGCACATACACCTCGCCCGTTGTCTCGTCAAAGTCCATTGGGCCATAGTTACCGCCAGAGGTGAGTGTGATGACGTGGCGCGTCATCAAATCAATAGCATCAACGCTACCAGCACGTGTTGTAACATAGATAGTTGCACCCGGAGGGATAGAGACATAGTGCGGACCGCCAGGAATGGTAACACTCGTGATAAATTGTCCCTTCAGGTCATCGTACTCGCTTAATGTGTTGGCGGCAACCCAGAGCTGATTACCCGTGCTGCCTGAGATACCAGAACCAACAACAGCAACCGCCAGACCGTAGACGGGACCATCGGTATGAATGACCAGCTTGACATGACAGTTGGTGGGGTCCAGTGCAGTCACATTTGCGACCTTGTTGCCCGCCACATAGAGCGTGTTGCTGCCCGGATCAAGAGCCAGCAAGGTCGGTTGCCCAGTAACATCGGCAGTGCAGAGTTGCGCTCCTGTCTTTGCGGCATAAATCGCGACGCGATTCTGTTGCGGCAAGGTGACATAGAGAAAACGGGCATCAACACTTAACAGCACCATATGCGGCAAACTGGGAACACTAATCGTGTTTGTAATTTTCTGCTGCGAGATATCAATGACACTGATGCCACGCGATGTTCCCGCCACATAAGCCAGATTGGGTGCACCACCGTCGGCATGCACGCTAGCCGGCACAAGCAATAGCAGCATACACAGGATGACCGGCAGCAATAACAAGCGCATCAGTGAACGCCGATCATACGGTGGCAAAACAAAATGGGTCACACACGTATCCTTCCTATGCTTTTGGTGTCAGTGAGGTCCATGTATTACTTCCTGTATCAAAACGATACATGCCGGCAGGATATGATTGTGAAACATACAGGACCGCAGCATTATCAGGATCAACGGCGAGATCACCGAGGTTGCCCTTGAGTGACGGTAGCGTTGCCCAGGTATGACCACCATCGCTACTGCGATACACCGAGGTCGCGGTACGCCCATACAGCGTTTGTGGCTGCGATGGTGAAACACTGAGTGAGCCGTAAGCTGCCTGATTGTTGACAAGCGTGAAAGTTTTGCCAGCGTCGTTTGAGGCATAGATACCAGCATCACCGGCAGCATAAAGGGGGCTTTGAGGGCCGGCGGTCGCCAGATCGTAGATACCACCAGTAATACCTGGAATAACTTGCCAATGGATACCACCATCAGTGCTGCGCGCAATACCACTGCCGCCATAGATCAGCAAAGTGCCGGGAACCTTCGCCAGTGGCAGAATACCCGTCAGCGTGCCGAAAGGCAACGTCCCTGTGCTGGTAAAATGCTGTCCAGCATCGAGGCTGACTTTAAGACCAAGTGCACCCAGGTCTGGCTGATAGATATAGACCTCGTCGGGCGTGTCGTTGCCAGCAGCGGCAGTGAAGATCGTGTTCTGCGTCAGGCTGGCAGTCGGAATGGCGAGTTGCCAGGTCTGACCAGTATCGGTACTGGTATACAGACCAAGCGTACCCGCGTGATGTGTGACAGATTGCAATGTCAGCAAGTAGATACGCTGCGGATCGAGCGGGCTAATGGTGAGAGCGTAGTCCATCAAGCCTTGCATAAGTTGACCAGGTCCGCCAGAAACGCGTTGCCAACTCTGTCCGCTATCGGCAGAGCGGTAGGTTCCATAGTGGGTTGCCAACAACAGCACATGATTAGGCAAAGCCAGCAGCGAATGGACATGGTTTGCCGCGATCCCAAAGCCATTGACAGAGACCTCAGTCGGCGTACTCGTGGCCGTTTGCCCACTATTTGCATTCCCACTACACGCGACAAGGAGGAGTGCCAGAACAGCAATTAGCGTAACCAGCGATGGACGTGCGAGACAGGTGTAAGAAAAATAACGCGTACTTCGATAGTGTTTCATTTTGACAGATGTTTCCTTAACTATCCTTTTCATAGAATAAACGCGGCAGATCAGGAAGAAGTTGCAAATTTTATAACAGCTTCGTGTAAATTGCCATCAGAAGTATGAATCAAGACGCTTATCTGCCAATGTCCACTCATATAAAGATTACCCGTGCCGTGAAACTGGCCAGCCCCACTACGCTGTAATGGAATGATATCGCTACCCATGTTCATATCTAGCATAAGCGTGCGTAGGGTAACACTGCTCACTTGCGATGGAGGCACACCGCTACTGTCCACAATACTCACTGTAAACGTATTGGCTCCTGCGCTATCAGGATTGACGATCATCGTCACACTAAACAGAGTATCGCTCGTCTTGGCGGTGACTTGGAGTGGTTTCACTGTCGGATTGCTCACAGCAGAATGAGTTGGTGGGATGATAGCAGCCGCAGGCAAGTTTGCCATGCCGAGTGTGACAAAAAGAAAGGCAGTACATACAATAATGGCAAAAGCGGGTAAAGCAGCACAACGCAAAGTCGTTGCTACCCATCGACTTTGTACGGCAAGACGCTCAGTCCGCAAGGTGGCACGCACATTGAGCCATTTAAGTTTACGCGCACGCTCATTATCACGGGCTTGCACAGCATATACGATCGGCTTCCTTTCCTCCACTTCCATCGAACTAAGCAGTTCCGTGATATAGATATATTTAGTATATTCTTTCATCAGACGCGGCAAAAGATACCAGAGATAGAACCCGCTGAGTACGATCAAGAGAGCCAGCGCAAGCAATTCGAGAATGACAATGCGCCCCGCTACACTAGCAAAAAACGTATTCCAAGCCCACTGATAGAGTGCTGCCACCAGGATACCCGTAGCACTCAATAATACCATGCCCGCCTGCGCGACCGATGTATAGCGAGGCAGAAGCGCGGCAAGCGCGGCAAATTGCTCTTTTTGAGCAGTTTTTTCAATGACCGGTAGATAAACAAAAGTGAGATACAAGATACCGCCAACCCAGAGAGCCAGAGCAATCAGATAAAGCCACTCAATGACAACAGCATAGATCGCGCTATTAATATCAGCATACAATATTTG
>DAICZM010000059.1:0-7012 GCA_027311145.1 Ktedonobacterales bacterium | reverse complement strand
AGCAAAAGCGGTGAGCAGGTTCATACGCGCTAAGAGCAGACTGGCCTTTTCGGCGTGTTGTTTGTAGAGTAGCGGATAGGTTGAGAAGAGCAAGGCAATGACGATGAAGACTTCCTGCACAAGCCAGCAGACACCAAAAGCACTCTGCGTCATTAAACGATTAAAAAGGGTGAGCGAAAGGGCAGACCATTGTCCACCCGTTAGCAATAACGCCTGTCCTACAACAACACTAATATGCATAAGCAGGACAAGTAGGATCAATGGCAAAGAAAGCTCTTGTGTAAAACGAATCGTGATCTGTTGTTGCAAGATTTCTTGAGATGAGGTCTTCGTCGGCAAACGTGCCATGACAAAGACCTGCCAGCAGTGCGCACCTGTCCAGAAGATCACACCGAGATCAAAAAGTGTGACCATAAATCCGGTGAAAAGGATTGCGCCATTCACATTATGCCTCCGCTTTGATACCGCCCTGCATTCCGCTTACAAGCTCTTCCCACATATTAGGACCATGCTATCACGTGGTAGCAAGTGCTATTTCTGCTGATAGTAGATAAGCATGAGCGAACAAGCCAGGACAACAATTCTCAGGAGTGGAGCAGCGTTTGGCTCATTTGCCTTACGAGTAAAAAGCATTCCGAATACCTGCATGATCCACCACAGTAGTATACTCATAATGATCGCGATACTCAAGAGGGTTGCAGAGATAGAGCGCGCCGCAGATGTTCCAGCGAGGTATTACCGCCAGAACAGACAATGCCAACTTTTTTGCCTCGCAACTCAGGGCGCAAACGATAAGCTGCTGCTAGCGCGGAAGCTCCTGCGGCCTCAGCCAATGTGTGGGCACACTCAATCATCCACAGCATCGCCTGTATAATCTCTTCGTCCGTCACGAGCAGAAAGTCGTCTAGTTTTTCCCACAGGATTGCTTGCGGCAGTTCAAAAGCACTCCCCGTTGCCAATCCCTCGGCAAATGTCTGGTTTGGCGCAGTCACAAAGACGCGTTGCCGCCAGGTCTCGTATGCGGCAGGTGAAGCTTCGGCCTGCACACCCAGCACACGGATGCGAGGATCAATCGCTTTGGCTGCTAAACAGGTTCCTGCCGCGCCACTACCACCGCCAATTGGCACGATAATTACCTCTAGCTCTGGTTCGTCCTCTAGCATCTCCAGCGTTTCCGTGCCAACACCCGCGATCAAGAGCGGTTCATTGCCAGAGTGGATATAGCGATAGCCATGCTCCTGCGCCAGAGCTTCACAGTGTTGACGCGCCTCATCAAAATTGGCTCCGTGAAAAATTACTTCAGCTCCCATACCCTGCATAGCCGCAACCTTGCCAGGATTCGCCTGTTCCGGCACGACAATGCGAGCAGAGACAGCGAAAAGGCGCGCTGCATACGCCACCGACTGTCCATGATTGCCTGTCGAGGCCGCAATCACACCGCGTTCGCGCTCCTCGATAGAGAGTTGCGAGATGAGATTAATGCCACCACGTATCTTGAAAGCTCCCACAGGCTGATAATTTTCGTGTTTGATAAACACTTGTGTGCCAATCAGCTCATCAATGGCGGGATAGCGATGGAGCGGCGTGCGTGCCAGATAGGGCTTGAGACGCCGCTGTGCCAGCAACACATCGTGAAATGTGGGGGCAATAAATGTAGTGGAAGAAGGAGAGAGTGCCATACACGATATCCTTTACAAAAATATGCTTACAAACCATGTTCCATTGTATATCATAGGGCTAGCCAAAACTCAACATTTTTCAGCTACGCTTCAGCAGATTGATGCACTACATACATTCTCCTCATTGACACCCCTTGCTGGCATTTGTATACTGCAATTGCATCTTTCTCTGCCAGGAAGGAGTAATTGGCATGGCTTCACTCGTCATTGAGTGCGTTGATCTCTCGAAGTCTTACGGGCGCGGCGTCACGGCATTAAATATGGTCAATTTACAGATCGCGGAAGGCGCATCGTTTGGTCTGCTGGGCGAGAATGGCGCGGGCAAATCTACACTCGTGCGTATCCTGATGGGTTTTATCTTTCCTACCTCTGGGCGTGTGTGCGTGCTGGGCGAAGAACAGGTTGCCCACGCGCACACACTCGTCGGCTATGTTCACGAACGTCCCATCTTCGAGACACGCTTCACCGGGCGCGCCTACCTGACCTATTTGGGCCAACTCTCCGGCCTGTGGGACAAGGCCAATCAGCAACGCTGCACTGACTTGCTTACACAGGTCAATCTATTGGAAGCAGGTGAGCGGCCTATCGGAACCTACTCGAAAGGCATGCTGCAACGGCTGGCTATCGCCCAAGCCCTGATGACCGACCCAACGCTACTGATCCTGGATGAGCCAACGAGCGGACTTGACCCACGTAGCCAGTGGGAGGTACGCCAGATTCTCGCAGCATTGCGCAAACAGGGCAAAACGCTGCTGCTCTGCTCACACGATCTCACCGAGGTCGAAGCACTGTGCGATTCCGTTGGCATCCTGCGGCATGGCAATCTGATTTTGAGTGGCGCGGTCTCTGATCTACTACTCTCTCAAGGCATTGTTGAGATTACGCTGGCAGAACATCTTTCGGCTCGCGAGGTAATAACACGCCTTAATCTGGCCGACGCGCTGATCGAAGAACAGGGCAATATACTACGCATCACTGAGAATGCGCAAGAGCGTGTGTTAGAGCGTCTGGTAACGGCTCATATCCCGATTATTTCGTTCAATCCTGTAAACCGCACGCTAGAAGATGTGTACGTACAGACCACGCAACAGAACGCACAAGACACGGCGGTGGCCTTATGATTGCTTCGCAAAGTTCGCCCCAAGCCCGTTTCTGGACGCGCTTCTGGCGTCTACCCGCATTGACCGTTGCGCGTTTTACGCTCAGAAGCTACATTAAAAGCGGCTGGATATTGCTGGATATCGTGCTGATCTGGCTGTTCTATGCCACTTTTTTTCTAGAATTTGGCGGCGATATCAGCTATTTTTTCGCCACCGCCACGATGTGCATGAGTGGCCTCACCTTGCTCAGTACGATCATTATTATGCGACGTGCCATGCAGGCTCGCATCTATTTACCGCTGGCGCGCCTCTCAGCACGCTCAGCATACGTACAAGGCATCATTCTGGCAACGAGTGTATTGCGCGTTCCACAACTACTCTTGATGCTCTTGCTCGGCGGCGGCTATCACACCCATGTCCCTGTCTTCGGTATTCAAAGTGCGACTATAGGAAGCATTCTCGCTGGCCTACTGGGACAATTGCTGATCGTCGTCATTATCGCTGCGCTGACTACTGTTCTCTCCACGCCAATCGCAACACGGCGTATCCAGATTGGCTTTCTGCTCTGGCTGATCGCTATCCTTTATCCCAATACCAATCCAATATTTGCGCCTTTTTTCACGCTACTGAAGACTCCATTGTTGCCACTCATCGCATGTTATAATTTGAGTGTAATGGGTATTGGCTGGTATGAACTATTCATGCTTTTGCTGGCAATTGGCTATATTATAGGCTTGGCGATGCTGGCGGACTTCTGGCTGTCCCGGCGCGACCTGATTTTGTTCTGAAAATCAGGCAACCACGATTGCCCCCACTTGTAACTGCTATGCGTCAAATAATATACTGAAACCTGGGACTTGAGACCGATACACAAAGACACATACATTGAGAGAAACAAATGAATAGAGAAATCTCGTCGGATATATCTGCCCTCATTTGTTAAAACATAATCGGTCCCTACTACTCTGTCAAACGTGATCCGACACGTTTTGGGAACGGACGGGCAATCGCATCGTATCATTGTAGAGGCGTGATTATGCTCTTTAAAAAATTAATCCAGATATGGTGAACGGGTTCGTATCCGCTTTAAAATTTTAAAGAGCATTATCACGCCAATACGCATTTTTTCTACGATGTATCAATCGGTGTAGTCGTGCATGAGACACAAATTGCTGCATGACACCCACAAGGGGTGTCACTACATCTCATGTGTCTTGTGGGGTGGTAACATGTAGTGACACCCCTTGTGGGTGTCATGGATAGGGATGCAATCACGTTTGACAGAGTACTACACCACCGACAGGGTTTAGTGTTTTTTACACGTCTACTCACGTAAAGGAGCGATCAGTCATATGTGCTACGATGACAATGCACGGCCACCTCTTCCACCTACCGAAGGTGGCAAGGCACACGGTGAGGATATTGTTCTCACTTCATCCGATGGAACCCGCTTTATGGCGTATGCCGCGTATCCCGAAACAGCGACAGGAGCGCAAATCCTGATTTATCCCGATGTGCGCGGCCTGCACCAGTTTTATAAAGAGCTTGCCCTACGTTTTGCCGAGGTCGGCATACCCGCACTGGCAATCGACTATTTCGGACGAACAGCAGGCTTGAGCCAGCGCGATGACTCATTCGAGTTCTGGCCGCATGTACAGCAGATCCGCTTACCGAGCTTCTTCAGTGATGTCACCGCCGCTCTCAACCACCTCCAGTCCGGCGACGGTGCGAATCGGGCGACATTTACTGTCGGCTTCTGCTTTGGTGGTAGCATGTCCCTCTATACCGCGACCGAGGATTTCAAGCTGGCGGGCGTCATTGCCTTCTACGCAGGCCTGGCACGCGATCTAGGCAAGGGCAGTGTACTGGACGCCTCAACGACCATCAAGTACCCCGTACTGGGCCTCTTTGGTGGTGCTGACCAGGGCATCCCTGCTGAGCAGGTCCATCAGCTTGATGAGAACCTGGACAAGGCGGGCGTCGAACATACCGTCGTCCTCTACCCTGGCACGCCACACAGTTTCTTTGACCGCCGCGCCGCTGATTACGCTGATGCCTCTAGCGATGCCTGGAAACGCATCCTGGCATTCACATCGGCCCACGCAACAAAGGCATAACACACGTAGCAATTCCATAAAAACCCGTAGAGACGCGATTTATCGTGTTGAAAAATTTAATGTGGAAATGGCGTAGGGGCGTGATTCATCACGCCCTCGTACCGCGTCACACGGCTCCCTAGGCGGATCTACGTGCGAGCAGGGCGTGATGAATCACGCCCCTACGCCATTTCCCACATTATTTTGTTGAACTCCATAATCATGCCCCTAAAGGAGAGTGTGACAATGACCGAACATATTCCCGTGATAGTGGGAGCGGCACGCACCCCGACAGGTAAATTTCTGGGTAGTCTCGCCAGTTTTAGCGCACCACAATTGGGGGCTATCGCTATTCGAGCAGCGGTAGAGCGTGCGGGCATTGACCCAACTGTCATAGACGAGGTGATTATGGGCAATGTCATCACGGCGGGCGTCGGACAGGCTCCAGCACGTCAAGCAGCCATAGCCGCCGGGCTATCCGTCGATATTCCCGCTTTCACTGTCAACAAGGTCTGTGGCTCTGGCTTGAAAGCTGTGATGCTGGCCGCGCAGGCCATTCGCGCAGGTGATGCGCAAGCTTTTGTTGCGGGCGGCATGGAAAGTATGAGCAATACGCCCTATCTACTTGCCAGCGCGCGCACAGGTTACCGTATGGGTGATGGCGAGCTGATTGATAGTGTCGTGCGCGATGGCCTATGGTGCGCCTTTGAACATATTCATATGGGTAACGAGGCCGAGATTATTGCTGAGAAGTTCGGCGTGACACGCGTAGCACAGGACCACTTCGCACTTCAGAGTCAGCAACGAGCGGCAGCGGCAACAGCAGCCGGTCGCTTCAAAGAAGAAATCATCCCGATTGAGGTCAAGCAAAAAAAAGGCACACAGCTCGTGGAGAGCGACGAGCCGATTCGCGCCGATACATCGCCAGAGGCACTGGCAAAGCTCAGACCAGCTTTTCAAGAAGATGGCACGGTCACAGCAGGCAATGCTCCAGGACTAAGCGATGGCGCGTCGGCAACTGTCGTGGTCGATCAACTATTCGCACAGGCGCACGGCATGACGATTATGGCGCGCATTACGGGCTATGCCTCAGCAGCCATTCAGCCACGCTACATCTTTGCCGCTCCCACGCGCGCCGTCCATCGCTTATTAACAATTACAGGCATGAAGATCAGTGATTTTGACCTGATCGAGGTCAACGAGGCCTTTGCCGCGCAGACGCTCGCCAACGGCAAAGAACTGGATTGGGACTGGTCGCACGTCAATGTCAATGGCGGAGCTATTGCGCTTGGACATCCCATCGGCTCCAGCGGCTCGCGTGTGCTAACCACCCTGATCTACGAGTTGCGACGGCGCGGCGGTGGACACGGCCTCGCCACACTCTGTCTTGGCGGTGGTGGCGCAGTAGCCATGTCCATCGAGGTCTAGGGGCTCAATATCATTTTGTTACGGTGCTTCCGGTGCGAGGCCCCAACGCTGCGGAGACCGCCATAGGCTGGAGAGGATCAACTCACGGATAAATAGCAGCTCCTTGGGTAGTCGGTCGTACAGTTTTATAAACAGTTCTTCGTGCGCAAGCAGTTCCTGCTGCCATAAGTCGCGGTCAACCGACATCAAATCGTTAAATTGCTGACGTGTAAGATCCTCCAGCCCTCGCCAGTCCAGGTCTTCGTAGCGTGGCATCCAGCCAATTGGGCTTTCGATGCTGATAGCGCGACCGCGTGCCCGCTCGACGATCCACTTCAAGATGCGCATGTTCTCCCCGAAGCCCGGCCACAAGAAGTTACCGTCGGCATCGCGCCGGAACCAGTTCACCAGGAAGATACGTGGCGGGTTGGGTAATTGTCGCCCGAAGTTGAGCCAGTGGTTGAAGTAGTCAGCCATGTGGTAACCAGCGAACGGCAGCATAGCGAAGGGGTCTCGGCGTACTTCACCGAGTTTGCCCGCAGCCGCTGCTGTCATTTCCGAACCCATCGTGGCAGCAGCATAGACGCCATAGTTCCAATTAAATGACTGATAGACGAGTGGCACGGTATTTGCACGTCGACCGCCGAAGATAAACGCCGAAATCGGGACACCCTGCGGGTCATCGCTGGCGGAATCAATCACCGGACACAGGCGTATCGGTGCGGTGAAG
>DAICZM010000599.1 GCA_027311145.1 Ktedonobacterales bacterium | reverse complement strand
GCCAAGCACGATGCCGCCCAGCATTAACACGGTTCCACCGAGAAATCGCCAGCGATAAGGTCGGACGACGCGCCAGAGGCGGCGCAGGGTGCGCTTGACATCAGGTTTACCATCCTGCAGATACTGTAGGGTCTGGCGTTGTTGCCAGATCGCCCCCATGCCCCGACTCGGCCCAATCGTTCCGTTCCGATAATACATACATGCCCCTCAGACGCTCATATAGCAATGCGTATAGATAATAGATATGGTTACATCGTTCGCACGCAAAAAAGAAGTTTCACTTCTATTGAGCATGCACTTCATCAGATTAGGTAAGATTGGGACGCTCTGCCTCCTGGAGAATATGCGCCAGCAGTTCCTGCAACTGCTCCTGCTGCTTCTCGTCAAGTGGTGCCAGTAATTTCTCCAGAAATTCACGCCGCCGCTGCTGCCAGGCCTCTATCTGCTCCTGACCTCGCTCAGTGAGCATCACGCGAACCATACGCTCGTCATCACTCTGTCGCTCGCGTGTCACCAGGCCAGCCTTTTCTAACCGCTTGCACGCCGTCGTCACAGAGCTACCCGTCACTCCTAATATCTCTGCGAGTTCACCAATACTAAGCGCACCACGACGACGCAACAGGCGCAATAACCAGTACTGCTCAGGGGTCATCTCTGCGCGATGAATGGGGTGTGAAGCACGACGAATCAAGTGGTACAGTGCCTGCATCTCATCCACTAAGCGATCCAGAGCCATATCGTAATCTTCCTTTCCCAAATACCTTTACCTGTTATTATATTGATCATCAATGTTTTTTGTCAAATCAGCCATGCTTCTCTTTTTACCCCTGCACAACGTATCACAAATAGGTCACAAAGTAATGGTATAACATGTAGGTGAGCAAAAGAACAATCTTCTCCTGCTAGAACCCAGCAACACACCCGCATAGGTCGGGAGGTACACACAATCATGAGAACAGATCATCACGAAACAGTTCCTGACAGGCGCAAAACAGCGTTGATAAGGCGATGGTATAAATCCATCTATTGTTCTGTCTGCACGAGCCGTATCTGGTTGCGCCCCATTGCCTTGAAAGAGCCACTTGAGGCTCCCGAACCTCGCCAGGAATGGGTACTGTGTAAACATTGCCATGAAGCCCTACAGCTCACCATGCGCAACTCTTCTATCCGTCCAGCGATGCGTCTGCGGGTTGCCATGGGGCTTGTAGCTGCCGAACGGTCTCCTCACCATTCGCCGAGGATTCGCGCCGAGCAGGAACTGCAACGCGAATTCTCTTTGATGGCCCGTTTCCTGTTTCTTTTCGTGGCCTTACACCTCGTTGTATTCGTTATTATATTTGCCATCCCCAGGTAACGCTTTTTTGGACCTCACGGCTTCAACGATGAAGGTGAGGTAATTTTTTGCATAAGGTTCCGTCAATATTCTTAGGTAGCAGCTTTGGCGAACTCATTAATGCGGGCGGTGCGACCTGTATCGCATAGCGACCTTGCGACGAATCTTCTTTGTAAATGTATACCATTATGCCCAGAAACCGTAAGGCATCTCGCTTTTGTTGATATGTGGCATTTCCTCCCCCATTTTTTTTGAAGTCCTGGCACCATCTGACAAATTTATGATATTCTTGCATGACATTTTCGTAACCTGCCCTCCCCAATTGAATTGCTGCCAGTTCCTTTTGCAGTTCTTCCAGCAAATCGGCCTGTTTACTTAAATCTTCCAGTAGCACGACACGGGCAGATTTACTTAAACCTGTGGTTTTTAAATCTTCACGGTATTGTTCGATGAGAGCTTCGCATTCAACAATCGTCTTGAGTGCTGCCTTTTCCGCCTCAGCGAACATATCCGTTTCCAGGATTGCATTAACAGCTGTTTCGATGATTTCCATGTCACATATGACGCCACGCACATATTCCCATACGATGTCATCTATAAAAAACGCAATCTCGATATTGCATGTTTTCTGTCCGCGCGGCCTATAGAATTGCATCTGTAGTGTAGGTAAGTAGCGTCCTTTATTCTTTTTGTATGAACACTCATAGATAAACCACAAATGCCACATTTAATGAAGCCTGCCCGCAATAAGGAGAGTTCGGGATTGGGGTTGTTCCTGTACGTTTCTTGCATATTGACAGGTCTAGCTTCCAACGCGAGCCTTGCGGTTTCATCGTCAATAATACGTGGTACGGTGCCTTCAGGAAGAAGAAGGCGTTCTTCGAGAGGCTTTTCCCGTTTTACTTGGACGCGCCTGCCGTCGCGATACTCGTAACTATATTCATACTTGTATATTGAACCTCATCTGAATGGCTTGAAGCATACGCCCTAAAGGAGTGTCATCTCGTTGTTCTTTGACACAGAGCAACCTGATATTATGTTCTCGCATCTCTTGTGTAATGATGAAATAATCCGCCACCATGCGGGTAAAACGGCTATAGGTACGCACGATAATGGCATCTACCTCACCAGCCAAGTACCGAACCCGCATTTCCATGAATCCCTTACGATCATGCCATACGGAACCAGTATAGATA
>DAICZM010000598.1 GCA_027311145.1 Ktedonobacterales bacterium | reverse complement strand
GGCTAAGGCACGTTCTTCGAGCAGGTCTTGCAGGTGGTGTCGGTCAAGGGCTTGGGCCACCACCTGGCTCAGACGGGCGCGCACGTCAGGATGGTCCCCATAGCGAATAGCCTCGACCATCAGCTCACGCAACGGGCGATGGTCAAACTGCACCTTGCCCAACACGTCAAAAACTTGCCCACCCAGAGCGGCGCGTTCCTCTTCCAATTTTTTGAAGAGCGTGTCAAAAACAGCTCCTTCGCGGGTCTCTGCCGCGACGAGATTCCAGAGGTGACAGACCTCCGTTTGCCCGATGCGGTGAATGCGTCCAAAGCGTTGCTCAAGGCGGTTGGGGTTCCACGGCAGATCGTAATTGACCATCAGATGCGCCCGTTGCAGGTTGATGCCCTCACCAGCCGCGTCGGTCGCAAGCAAGATAAGCGTCTCTTTGTCCTGCGTAAAAGCATCTTGGGCGGCGATACGCTCCTCGCGGCTCATGCCGCCATGCATAGTCACCACGGCTTCGGCACGTCCAAGCAAGGTGCGAATACGCGCAGTCAGATAGCTGAGGGTATCGCGGTGTTCGGTGAAGATCACCAGTTTATGGCGATGGCCCTGCGCGTCGAACAGCTCCTGTTGCTGATGCAGCAGCGTCGCCAGTTCTTCCCATTTGCGGTCTGTGCCACTGCGGCGCACCTGCACTGCGAGAGCTTCCAGTCGCGTCAAGCTGCGGATTTCGGTCTCCAGCTCTGCGCTGGTGCGCGCGGCAGTGGCCTGATCGACGACACGCTCCTCGGTGGCCTCCACTTCTCCATCGGGCGCATCGTCCAGATCATCCAGGTCATCGACGGAGAGCAAGGGGACATCTTGCAAGAAGTCAATCCGTTCCTCGGTGCGCTGGTGAGTGAGTTGCGTCTGTGGCGTTTGCTGGGCCTGTTGAACCTCGTGTAAGCGATGTTCCAAGCGTTCACGGCGGCGGCGCAGGGATTGAGCGATAGCTTCGGGTGAGGAGGCGAGGCGGCGTTGTAGCGTCGTGAGCGCGAAACCAACGGTCCCCTTGCGCCCATTGTGTCCAAGCGCATCGGCACGATTGAACTCCTGCTGCACATAAGTCGTGACCTGCTGATATAACTGCTGTTCCAGAGCGGACAACTGATAATTGAGCGTCGAGGCGCGTCGTTCGGGAAAGAGTGGCGTGCCATCGAAGCGATAGAGTTGCTCTTTGACCAGATGGCGCATCAGATCAGCGACCTCAACCTTGTGGACGCCATCGCGGAAGCGTCCTGCAAAGCGGTCCTCATCGAGCAGGCGTAAGAAGAGCTGGAAATCCTCCTCTTTGCCGTTATGCGGCGTTGCCGTGAGCAAGAGCAGATGGCGTGTCAGCTTGCCGAGTAGTTCGCCCAGTTGATAGCGTTTGGTATACTTAACCTCGCCACCAAAGAAGGTCGCGGAGAGCTTGTGGGCCTCATCGACGACGATCATATCCCATTCAGTTTGTGCAAGGTGGGCCTGAATGCGCTCATCACGCGACAGCTTGTCCAGACGCGCAATGCACAAAGGTAGTTCAGTGAAGGCATTGCCTGACGCCGACGCTTCGCTGCGCTCGCTGGTGAGCAAGGCAAAGGTGAGGTGGAAGCGACGCTGCAATTCGTCTTGCCACTGCTCCACCAGATTGCCCGGAGCCACAATCAGGCAGCGATGCAGGTCGCCGCGCATCAGCAGTTCCTTGATGAGTAGCCCCGTCATAATCGTCTTGCCGGCTCCAGGGTCATCGGCAAGCAGGTAGCGCAGGGGTTGTTTGCTGAGCATCGTCTCGTAGACAGCGGTAATCTGGTGTGGGAGTGGCTCGACTTGTGAGGTATGCACGGCCATGAGGGGGTCAAAGAGATACGCGAGATGGATGCGATAGGCTTCAGACACCAAACGAAAAAGCGCACCATCGGCGATAAACCGCCAGGGCACACGCGGTGGCACGACGGTCAGCTTTGCCATCTGATCGGCGTAGAGCAGTTCGTTGCCCAGGTGTCCACTGGCATCGCGATAGACAATCTCTGCCCCCACCGTGCCATACTGTGTAACCGAGAGAATCGTCACCGCACCCTGTGGGACCAGGCCATGCACCAGGACTCCGGGGAGAATCTCTTCCAACAACGCCATTGCAACAGCCTCATTTCCATCCAAACAAAAACGACAAGAGATAGTCGCATCCCACACATAGCAACGTCCCATTGCACTGAGGCTATCAATGCTTCAGCAATGGTAGTGTGTTTGAAGTAGAATTTTGGCGAACTCCCTTTTCATTGCGCTGACCACTCAATCACAGCACATTTCTGTTATGATAATTTAAAGTTGCCAATTTGTCCAGTCCTGGTTTCTTACGATAAAACATGTCTATGCGCCTTTTTACAAAGAATAGAGGGTGACGCTATTTGAAATAGTGTGAAAAGCGTATTGCTCTGTCAAACGTGATAGAGAGGATGAACACATGAGAACGGACGGGCAACCACAAGGGATTACACGAGTAGGTTTTTGGACCCATCACCACCTGTAT
>DAICZM010000597.1 GCA_027311145.1 Ktedonobacterales bacterium | reverse complement strand
CGCAAGCCTGGTTGACAATATGCCCATCTCGATTCTGGAAGCGCTTGCAAGCGGTGTACCTGTTGTAAGCACGAATGTTGGAGGAATACCGTTTCTGGTGGACCAAGGAAGAACTTCGCTACTGGTTGGCCCATCTGATCCCATCGGTATGGCCAAAGCCATTATCGACATCGCAACCAATCCAGTTTTAGCAAAAACACTCTCGCATAACGGTCTTGAGCGTGCTATGGAATTTTCTTGGCCAAAAATTCGACTACAGTGGTTACAAGTCTATCAATCGTTAATTGAAAAATATTCAACCATTGATCACGGATAGTTAAATCCTATGAGTGACATTTACACACGCTTTGTTTCTTCAATTTTGTTTCCTCTGCACGAGCATATGAAGGGACATGATAGTGTGAAGATACGAAAAAATCTTGAAGAAAGCCAATGGTGGGGACCAGACCGGCTCAAGCAAACGCAAATTATACGGCTTAAGAAATTATTGACCGATGCTTCGGCTCATGTTCCCTACTATCGGAATTTATTCAAGAAAATCGGGTTTAAACCAGATAGATTAAATTCACTTTCCGATCTAACAGCTCTTCCCATGCTCGACAAAAAAATCATACGCTCACATCTGGATGACCTGAAGGCTGATAATGCCAAAGGCTTGTCACGCTTCAATACTGGCGGGTCCAGTGGTGAACCTTTGATTTTTTATATAGGAAAGGAAAGAGTTAGCCATGATGTCGCAGAAAAATGGCGCGCCACTCGGTGGTGGGGCGTGGACATTGGCGACCCAGAGATTGTAGTGTGGGGTTCACCCATTGAGCTTGGCGCTCAAGACCGAGTTCGCGCTACAAGAGATAAATTATTTCGAACTCATCTTTTGCCTGCATTCGAAATGTCGAGGCAAAATCTTGACAAATTTGTCGAACAAATTCGCAGAATCCGACCAAAAATGCTGTTTGGATATCCTTCCGCACTCAGTCGTATCGCCCTCCATGCAAGACAAATTGGATGCGTCCTGAATGATTTAGGAATTTCTGTCGCATTCGTCACTTCGGAGAAGCTATATGAAGAGCAAAGAAAAATCATAGGTGACGTATTTGGCTGTCCAGTCGCTAATGGATATGGAAGTCGTGACGCTGGCTTCATCGCTCACGAGTGCCCTGCAGGAGGAATGCACATCACTTCTGAAGACATAATTGTGGAACTCGTTGATGAACAGGGCTATGCTGTCCCGCAAGGTGAAGCCGGTGAAATTGTTGTCACTCATCTCGCTACCCGTGATTTTCCCTTTATACGATACAAAACAGGAGATGTTGCCGTTTTTAGCAACAGTCAATGTCTTTGTGGACGAAGATTACCCCTAATTTCTGATATCCAGGGAAGAACTACGGATTTTGTTATTGCGAAAAACGGTACTCAAATACATGGGCTCGCTCTTGTTTACGTTATACGCAGTTTACCCGGAATTTATCAGTTCAAAATAATTCAGGAATCTATAGAACTCACGCATGTACTATTGGTTCCTGATGATGCATATCTACCAGGCCATACTGAAACCATCAGGGCTGGATTCCAAGAAAGATTAGGACAAGGAGTGAAAATTAATATAAAACTTGTAGAGTCCATTTCACCTGAATCTTCTGGAAAATACCGTTATGTAGTAAGCAAAGTTACTCACTGAGTACCGAAATGACTCATACCGAACACTAATACTAAAAGAGAATAGTTTGGAATCCGTTAACAAAAGCATGGCTAAAGGGGCCTTGTGGACAATAACTCTCCGATTCGCCATCCGCGGAATTGGACTTATCAGTACTGCCATATTAACTAGACTTCTTGCCCCTGAAGATTTTGGACTTGTGGCAATGGCAATGTCCATCATTACCGCACTTATGATGACAGGCGCTTTGAGTTTGGATGTTGCATTAATCCAGAATCAGAATGCCAATGCTCAACATTACAATACCGCTTGGACGTTAAACATCTTAATAGCATTGATTCAAGCGGTAGCGCTTGTATTGACAGCTCCTCTCGTTGCAAATTTTTATGGTGATCCCCGCCTCACAACTGTAGTGTATTTTCTTGCTTTTAATGTCTTAATCGCCAGCTTCGGGAACATCGGGATAATAGCTTTCAGGAAAGATTTAGAATTTCATAAAGAATTCAAGTTTGAAGTCACACGAAAAATTATCGCATTTTCGGTAACTATATTATTAGCCATTTGGTTGAAGAATTATTGGGCACTAATTCTCGGTACGTTAACCTCAACCATTGCCGGAGTATTTTTAAGTTATGCCATACAATCCTATCGGCCAAAGTTCTCCCTGTCAGCCAAGGTAGAGCTCTTTCACTTTTCGAAGTGGCTTTTGATAAATAATCTTCTAATGTTTTTCAATAGTCAGTCTGTCAATTTCATATTGGGAAGAATCTCTGGAGCCAATACGCTTGGCATCTACTCTATCTCAAGTGAAATCTCTAATTTACCCACTTCAGACCTTGTTGCCCCAATCAACAGAGCGATATTTCCCGGTTATGCAAAGATGGCT
>DAICZM010000596.1 GCA_027311145.1 Ktedonobacterales bacterium | reverse complement strand
ATATATACCCATGCTATCATCAAAAGCGGAAAGCAATTTCACCAAATTTTCAACTACTTACAAAAACTCGCCATGAATACTCGCAAAAACAGCCATGCTGCACATCTGCCCGTCCTCTCTCATTACCGTGTCATAGTACTTCTCCCTAAAGCAAAAACCAATTGGGCGTTTCAAACGTTCTATAGGTGGCAAGCAATAGGCACGTAACGAAGAAAATCATGCTGTAACTGTGATCAGTGGAGGAAACCTTGATATCGTCTATTCCAAAAACAAGTACATCCACACCTATATTTACTAAAATCAGTCAATGGATGAGTGGCGTATTAGAACATAACCCACAAAAAAATAATATTTCTGCTCTCGATGGAGTTCGGGCGGTTGCCTGTCTCTTTGTGTTGACTTTCCACCTCAATTTCATGCTACAACTGTGGAATATCAATCGGTTGGGTCATCTCGCTATTGCTATTTTGCTCGCAGGGGATGCAGGAGTGACACTCTTTTTTGTCCTCTCAGGTTTTCTACTCTTCTTACCTTATGCAAAATCACTCTTGTTTGATAGCAACTGGCCTGCAACGGGCAGGTTCTATTTGCGGCGCGTTATGCGCATTATACCAGGCTACTATGTTTCTTTGTTCCTTTTAATTTTGTTTACTCACCCCGAATATCTGCATCTCAATCATATCAAGCAACTTACACTCTTCTTAACCTTTTTCATGGACTCTAGCCAGTCTACTTACCAGCAAATTAATGGCCCCTATTGGTCACTTGCCGTGGAATGGCAATTCTATCTTTTACTGCCATTACTGGCAATAGGCATGCGCATGCTTGTCCAACGTGGGACATTTCAACGCCGTATCGCCACGCTTGTCTTCTGTCTGCTCGGAGTAATCGCCTGGGGTATGATTTCACGCTATCTTGGCTCCTATCTCATTGACCACCCTACAGTAACGTTTTTTGCACCACGCCCTGTGATCAACATCTTGATTTTCTTTTTCTATGGATGCAGTGGCATGGGCTTCCACGGCAAATTTCTTGAAGATTTCGCTGTTGGCATGTTCATTGGAGTACTTTATATCATTGCCAACAACCAACCACAAGATGGCACATTCAACCTGTGGCTACGCCGTCTTAGCAGCTGGTTCTGGGCCTTTGGACTCATCTTACTGGTTGTCATGGCCATGTGGGAATCAGACCGCTCTGCGCCCGATATCTGGCCCTTCTTCAAATCTTTCTTTCCTTACTACTTGTGGTGGCGCGAGATTCTCCTCTCACTCGGTTTTGGCAGTTGCGTGTTTGCGGTTCTTTTTGGAAGTAAAGGCTTACAGCGTATGTTTTCATGGGCACCCCTGCGCTGGCTCGGCCTCATCTCATACAGCCTCTATATCTGGCATTTGCCTCTGTTGCTCATTTTTGATAGCCAGTTTGGGCAACATATGATACAGCAACACTGGCACTATGGAACCATTTATGCTCTCTACTGGTTATGGGTTCTCGTCGTGATTATCCCCTTCTCTACATTTTTCTATCTCGCTGTCGAAAAACCCTGGATGAGGATCAGCGATAGACTTCTCAGCAAGAAGAAAGAGCAGAAAATGCAAACAACCTAGATTATATTGAAGAGCAAGAATGCAACGGTGCAGATCAAGCCATCCAGACCTGCACCGTTCTGTCAAAACCGGTAGAAGCGATACGATTACCATGGAATGACCATGCGATATCAACAATGATATCAGAGTGACCTTGATAGTTTGTCAGAAGATTCCCGGTAATAGGACTCCACACCTGCACAGTCCGATCATATCCCCCAGAGGCAATATATTGTCCGCTAGGAGACCACGCGACCGTATGGACAAAACCAAAGTGGCCACGATAGACCATTGAGGTCACACCGCTCATCGCATTCCAAACACGGACTGTATGGTCTCCACTCCCAGAGGCAATATGCGCACCATCGGGCGACCATGCGACAGCCCACACACCGGCTGTATGCTCACGATAATCGACAAACAGCTTTCCTGTGGCAGCATCCAACACCTGTACCGTCCCATTATCGCTTGCAACCGCAATCCGCTTGCCGCTCGGTGACCACTCGACCGCTGTCACATGCCCCGGATTGTCGTGATAGATCAACTGCGTCTTACCCGTCAGAGCATCCCAGACTTGCACTGTGCCATCGTCGCCACCAGAAGCAATTAATCTCCCATCCGGTGACCAGGATGCCGCACTGACCAGAGCCGTATGCCCTTTATAAACAAGCACTGTTTTTCCTGTTGTGGCATCCCACACCTGCACAGTATGATCGTATCCTGTCGAAGCAATATAGTTCCCATCTGGTGACCAACGCACCGTGAACACTGGCCCTTGATGTCCACGATAGATCAAAACATGTTTGCCTGTTACAGCATCCCACACCTGCACCGTTCCATCCAGGCTTGCAGAAGCAACGCGCATGCCATCTGGCGACCAGGCAACGCCAAAAACCATGCTCGTATGCCCCTCATAAATATACAGCAAACTCCCTATTGGTAAGGTATTGTCATGCGCAATTGGCAC
>DAICZM010000595.1 GCA_027311145.1 Ktedonobacterales bacterium | reverse complement strand
GTATATAGTGCCTTACTTTTTGGGTCATCAATCGCGCTTGTAAAGAGTGCTACGAAACATTTTGGCCTGGTCTTCCATTTCTGTTGCAGTTGCCTGCTTCCCGACTTTTCTCAGCACGAGAGCATAATCTTCCATGTATTGAACAATATCTGGATGACTTATCTCTCCTCTTTTCTCACACAAATGCAACGCATGCTGAAGTAGGCTTTCAGCACGCTCGTAATTAGCCAATGCCAGTGCCAGCCAGGCTATATTTCTCAGAAGCGCACAGATCTTGTCCTCTCTATGATGCATCTCAAATATCTGAAGTGCACGGGTATATAAAGTTTCAGATTGCTCAAGTTTCCCTTGCGTTTCATAGAGATTCGCAAGATTACTTAAACACTCTGCAAGATCGGTGTGATTTGCCCCAACGACCTGTTCGTAGATGCTGATTGCTCTTAACAAGAGCGGCTCTGTCAAAACATAATTGTTTTGCTGACGAGATAAAAGAGCTAGCTCAGTGGCAATACTTGCAACATCAAACTGCTTATCAGGAAAAGCATAACTATATGTTGCTAAGATATGTCGCGAGGAAGATTTTATCTCTGTTGAGTTAGGCGAGGTGTGCGGGTAGAGAGTAAGTGTATGCAGTAATTGATCGTGTGCCTGTGACAATAAATAAGCACCAGCACAAGCAAGTAGGAAAGCGGCATCCAGACTGACGATATTCCAACGCTCAACAAATGTCGCACAAGTCAAAGCATAGGGAAGATAGCGTTGGAAGATTTGTCCAGAGGAAAAATGTACCTGTGAAAACACCTTATTCACTACTTTGATGAGATGTTCGGCCCAGAGACGCTGGAGCGTGTCATCCATACTTTCTTTGACAACTTCCTGGACGAGCCGATGCATAGAAACCGTTTTTGTTTCTGCATTGCGGAGAAGAAACGAGAAACGGCGTAGTTCTCGCATGAAAGTACTTATCATCATTTGATGATTATCCACGGCTATTGCTATCCCACTTTGCCCATAGGCCTGGATATGTATATTCAATGATTTTTCCAGTAAAGTGTAATAAAGCTCGCTATGGATATTTTCGTTGATTAGCTGGACATGGGCAACCATAAATTCTTCAGGGATGGCTGCGGGGAACAGAAGAGCACAAAACTGGAGGATTGTTACAGCAATCGGATTGATCTGAGCAAGTTTCTCAATGGCAAGAGCAAAACTCGCCGAGACTGACATGGGATGATATTCGTTGAATGTACCACGGATATTGAGCAAATGGCTACTTTGCGTCAGATAAAGCTGGAGGTACTCCGTGATAGTACAGGAAGTTTCATCTATATAGGTTGCAGCTTGATCTAAAGCAAGAGGCAATCCTCCCATTAAACGCACGAGTGCTTTGGCATGGCTACTATCCGGTTCGGTAGCCTGCGCAAGAGTATCCCGAGGACGCAATACTTTGATACGCCTGAGTAAAAAAAGTACTCCATCTTCGGGCGGTAGAACGTTAATATTGATGCAATGAGCCAATGTCCCCATAAACTGAGTATGCGTTGTCAATAAAACATGACCAGTAAAGAACGTGGGGAGGAATTCCTGGATGCTTTCTGGTTCTTCAACGTTGTCAAAAATGAGCAGCCAGTAAGAATGTGTCCTGAGCCATGCTTTGATGTCTTGTACAAGCAATGCTTGATTAGATATCTCTCGTACAGCTAGGCCAAGTACAGGAGCAAGAGAGAGAAAACCTTCTTGCAAAACTGTAGGAGTATCAGCTTGCACCCAAAAAACTGCTTGATACTCAGAGGCATAGCGGTGAGCATACTCGATCGCAATCTGGGTTTTTCCCAGCCCAGGCAATCCGCATACAGCTATCATGGGTTGCCATATATTCTCTTTGTCTTGTTGAAAATAGGTGTATATTTGCGACAGAATATTTTCTCGCCCGGTGAAGAAAGGATTACGGCGAAAGGCTAAATACCATAGAGTCGGCATCAAGTCTTCTACTCTCTGTTCAGAATCAGGAAGATTTGACATGATGAAGCCAAGTTCCTCAGCACTTTTTCCAAAAAGCTCACATAGTTTTTGACGGAAATGGGGACTAGGCACAGTGCGCCCACGTTCCCACCGATTAACCGTATACCCATCCGTACCAACATAACCGGCAACATCATTCTGTGTCCAGCCACGTAAAAGGCGTTCCTGCTTGAGCTTGTTGTTTGGATTTGAGGCTGATTTTCGCGTCATAAAAGCGTTCCCCTTTCAAAAAATAAAGATAACCTGATGTCGCAGATCAATTTATACTAATATTTATCAATTAAGACATTTAATTGATAAATATTAGTATATCAATCTAAGGCTCGCAAATCATCAAGTGATCTTTCCTCCCCCATGATGTATATAATGCTTAGAAACCGCTTGGGAAATTCTTCCTTACTTCTTATATTTACTCTATCACAGTAAATTTGTTTTTGTCTATATTATTGGTAAGTAAAGCAGAGTCGATCTAACTCGCGGCAACCTAACTGCTCAGCAATCCTCTGCTTGGTTTTTGCTATGATAAGCAGAGAA
>DAICZM010000594.1 GCA_027311145.1 Ktedonobacterales bacterium | reverse complement strand
CCCCCCCCCCCCCCCCGCTCCTCTTCCCGTCTAATGATTGTCATCGCCTAACGAGAGGACCGCCATAAATGCCTCTTGCGGTATCTCTACGTTGCCAACCATTTTCATACGCTTTTTACCCTCTTTCTGCTTCTCCAGTAATTTACGTTTGCGCGAGATGTCACCCCCATAACATTTCGCAAGCACATCTTTGCGCATCGCCTTGACCGTTTCGCGTGAAATGACACGCGAACCAATCGCAGCCTGGATCGGCACCTCAAAGAGTTGGCGAGGAATTAAGCTACGCAGTTTTTCAACCAGGGCACGTCCCTGATAATAGGCTTTCTCGCGGTGAATAATCAGTGAGAGAGCATCCACAGGATGCCCATTGACCAGAATATCGAGCTTGATCAGATCGGCGGGCTGATAACTCCCAAAGATATAATCCAGCGAGGCATAGCCTTGCGTGCGCGATTTCAACTGATCGTAAAAATCAATGATGAGTTCCGCCAGCGGAATCGTGTACATCATCAGCACACGTTCGGCCTCGATATACTTCATTTCTTTAAATACGCCACGGCGCGTTGTAACCAAGTCCATAATTGTGCCGATATAGCGCGAAGGCGTGAAGACAGAGATATCCATCACCGGTTCTTCGATATGCTCGATTTCAGCAGGGGGAGGAACATCGGATGGATTATCGACTTCGACCATCTCGCCATTTGTTTTATAAACCTGATACGCAACACTAGGGGCGGTTGCAATCATATCCAGATTATATTCACGCTCCAGACGTTCCTGAATGATCTCCATGTGCAGCAAGCCCAGGAAACCGCAACGGAAACCAAAACCCAGTGCGTTCGATGTCTCAGGCTCATAAAAGAGGGAGGCATCGTTAAGTTTCAAGCGATCAAGCGCATCGCGTAGGAGCGGATAATCGTTCCCCTCTACAGGATAGAGACCAGCAAAAACCATTGGTTTTGCTGGCTTATAGCCAGCAAGAGCTTCTATTTCACCTAAAGCAGATGGGATGGTGACGGTATCACCCACACGGCAATCCTTGACGTGCTTAAAGCCAGTTGCAATGTAGCCCACTTCACCCGTCGTCAAGAAACCGACTGAAGTGAGACGTGGATGGAAATAGCCCGCCTCTAGAATATCGGTTGTGCTACCTGCTGCCATCATCGTTACACGCTCGCCCTCGCGCAGTTCACCGTCCATAATACGCACATAGGCAATCACGCCCTTATAAGAGTCATAGTGCGAGTCAAACACCAATGCCCTGAGAGGACGCTGGGGGTAGCCTTTTGGCGGCGGAATTTGCTTGATAATAGCTTCCAGGATATCCTGTGTGCCAATACCCTCTTTGGCTGATGCAAGGATGCATTCTTCTTTAGGCAGGCCAATCACATCTTCCACCTCTAGCTTCACCTTCTCGGGGTCTGCGCTCGGCAAGTCGATCTTGTTGATGATGGGAATAATATTCAGGTCGGCCTCTAATGCGAGATAGAGGTTAGCGAGTGTCTGCGCTTCGATGCCCTGCGTGGCATCAATCACGAGTAGTGCCCCCTCACACGCGGCAAGGCTACGCGATACCTCATAAGTAAAATCCACATGGCCAGGTGTGTCAATCAGGTTTAGCTCATATTCTTCGCCGTTTAGAGCCGTATAGAGCATACGCACAGCCTGCGCTTTAATCGTAATACCCTTCTCGCGCTCCAAATCCATCTGATCGAGGGTTTGTTCCATCAAGTCGCGTTTCGAGACCGTGCCAGTAAATTCTAGCAAGCGGTCAGCAAGAGTTGATTTGCCATGGTCGATGTGCGCAATGATGCAGAAATTTCTAATATGTGCTTGATCGGTCATTCAATGATTCCTCCACACAATACCTCATCACCATCTGTACCGCCATAAAAAACGGCTGCCTGCCCTGGTGTGATGGCCCGCTGTGGATGCTGTAGTGTGACATGCACACGGTTTCCTTCAAGAGGCGTCACTAACGCGGGCTGCTCTGTTGCTTTATAGCGCACCCGCACCAGTGCCTCAAACGGTGCAGCTGGCGTCTCCCCGCTGAGATAATGCATCTTGCCAACAATGCATTCGTTCTGGTCAAGGGCGGACGCAGGCCCCACCACGAGCGCATTGCGCTCCGCGTCGATTTTCAACACATGCAACGGCTCAGGAGCCGTAATCCCTAAACCTTTGCGCTGCCCAATGGTATAGTAGGCCAGACCACGATGCCGTCCCAATACATTCCCTTGCATATCATAGATTGCCCCTGGCTTGGGCAGCGCAATCAGCGAGGCCCCCGTACCATTCCCCAGGTTGCTACCACGCACCCCCGCCGCACTGGCGAGCAGCATCGGTTCACGCATACCACTGGCGGCAGCATAACGATCGATAAAACCACGATAGTCATTGTTTGCCACAAAACAGATTTCCTGGCTCTCTGCCTTGGTTGCCACAGGCAAGCCACGCTCAGCGGCCATCGCACGCACCTGCGGCTTGGTATAGGGACCAAGCGGAAAACAGGCGTGGGCCAACTGAAACTGATTTAGTACATGCAAGACATAGGAT
>DAICZM010000593.1 GCA_027311145.1 Ktedonobacterales bacterium | reverse complement strand
CATATGATTCCTGACCCGTTGCTGATGCAGATTCCTTTTCCTTTAAATAGCTTTTACGATCTGCTCCACTTAAAGCTGGCATACTCCATGTTGGCTGCTCACACATAGAGACGCCATCGACGAGAGGAAACGGCGATGGTCGTGGTGATACATACGCCTGCGCAATGGCCTCCATGACCTGCGTGGGACGCTGATCTATCGATACCGCGGGCAACACCTCTGTAGGCTCATCATCGCCAGGTTCAAAGATAATTTCTCGAATAAATTGTTGTGATTTTTTCATTGCACTATTAGAAATTGTTCTATTTTGCAGCTCTGATTGACTAAGTAAAGATGCCATTTCACTATTCCTGCCTCATTTCCACGCCAACCGTTTCTTCTTCGCGGTGCAATAAGTCAACTAAACCCGCCCAATACGTTGCACGTTGCAGTGTCCGTTTGAACTCGTTTGAACTATGGTATTGCTCTACATAGGCCCGTGCTGCTCGCCCCATACGCTGACGTAACTCATCATCCTCCAACAATCGTTTCAGGGCGGCACTCGTCGCTGCACTATCGCCCGCGGGAACCGCGCAACCACGTTCGTCAGCCAGCATCACCGCGTGAGCATATGGCTCTGTTGAAGACACGACCGCGCAGCCAGCCGCCATCGCCTCTACGACAGCCATCGCCATACATGCCCCACGCAGACTGGTATACAGAAAAATATCGCTCATGCTTAACAGCTCAACCACCTGCTCAGTCTTTAACGCGCCTTTGCAAATACAGTACTTTTCGAGCTGATAGGTTTTCATATACTGCTCTACCTCATCATGCAGTGGACCATCGCCCGCAATGACCACACGCACACGCTCACGCACATGCTCCTCTATCTCAGAAAGTACTTGCTGCACGCTCTCTAAAGCAATCCGTATACCCTTTTCAGGTGCGAGGCGGCAGATAATCGCCACAACAATTGCATCTTCCGCGATACCCTGTTGCTTTCGTACTGCACAACGCGTCTCAGCCTCTAAAATAGGATGCCGACTTACATCAATCATGCTGTTATAGCGCGTAACCCGATAGGGCGCAATGCCGATAATTTGACAGCCCTCATCGACACTATCGCCCGGTACACCCGGAATGAGGTAGGCATCAATATAGCGTGCTGCTATCCGTGCCAGCAGCAGACGTGAGGGCCAATAGAACGATAACAAGCGTTTCGCGCAAAAACGAACCAGCCAGGGCCAGCGTTTGGCATTGATTGTCCCTATACGCTCTGCACGCAAGAGCTGCGCATTGCGCGGAGTAAATAGGCTCAAATCTCCATGATCGATACATACCACACGCATTCCTAGTAATTTGCCCACAATACCTGCTAAGGCCCCAGCAATAACCGCATCCTGTGGTAAGAGGACATCATATTTAATGCCACTTCTACTCAGCTTGATATACTTTAGAATACCGGCTAAGACATAGAACCAGACAAAAGGGAAATGCCAGGGCGTTGTCGTAAAACGGCTCCCAACTTTGTAAATCGTGTACTCTTCCGCGCTCGCACAAACGTGCTGCGTCAAATACTCAACATGCCATTGCCCATCCATCACACGCACAATATCCCGCAAGACTGTTCCAACGCCGCCAAAATTGGGGAAATCATGAATAGAGGCACTCACGCGCATCTGTTTCATAGGCTCAGCCTGCAATTTTGCCCGTCGCCCATATATCCAACCATCCAGCCAGTAATACCAGCGATACCTGCTTATCCAGTTATGAAAACGATAACGCCAATAATATTTCTGCTGTTGTGCATAGTGCCGCCAACGAACTACTGTTTGCTCATAGAGCGGTGATGGAAGCACTGCATCAAGCGCATCAAGCAGTAACAGATGCATGTGGTGGAGGGCGGGAGACGCCAGCAAACGCTGTGACACATCTTGATAGGTCCAGTAGCCCGCGTCAAAAACAGGCAAGAGCGTGTCGAGTGTGCGCACCACATGCTGTAAACGCGCTTGCAATTCCTCATCCTGACAAAGTGTCAGATAATCGTAGAGGCCAAACATTCCCCAAAGACAACCTTGTAAAAGATGCATCGCCGGATAGCTGGCAATCTCTTCAAAAAAGAGGCCATCGCTACCAACAGGGGCGCATATTCCTCCATCCAGAATATCTAATCTAAACGTCTGTGCAACCTGTTGAGCCGTCAGCAGAAATTGCGTATCCCGGGTAAGCAAAAATGCTCTCATCAGGACTGAAAGCCCTACACCCTGGATACTTGCCGATAGCCAGACAGGGCCGTCAGTTTGCTCTGCCGCAGTGCTATTGGTCAGCACCCATCCACCTGCGCAAGCGGCGATTTTCACCGTGTTAGCAACCAGCCAGGATGCCTGAGCCAGAAAAACGCGCCGGTCCCATTCATCGCAAGCGATAAGATAGTTATTCCAGCACATCAAGGCATAGTGTGCAATGGTCAGCGGATTATAGTGCAACGTCGCTCCCTCGTAAGGAACGCCTTGACTATCAAAAATGCATGTAGATAGAGATATAAACTCCGCCATATCGACAGGATAACGTGCAAGTCGTGGCATAGGTTCCGGGAACACCGCAGTGGC
>DAICZM010000592.1 GCA_027311145.1 Ktedonobacterales bacterium | reverse complement strand
GAGGGAGCAGTAAGTATGCTACTCCCTCTGGAGCCGGCTACTCGGCTGGCATTGGTGCTGGGCGACGATGCCAGTCGGTCAACTGTTGGTAGGCGTGGGCGATGCGCAAGACCGTTGCCTCCTCGAAGGGCTTGCCCGCGATCTGCATTCCAATCGGCAGTGCCTGTGTGGTAAAGCCACAAGGCAGCGAAACTGCTGGCAAGCCCGCCAGGTTGAAGGGCATGGTCATGCGCAAGAGTGCTACCGTTGCGTTCTCGACAACGCCATCTATTGTGATCTCCTGTCCGGCCTGCGCAGCCAGTGGGGCAGCAATCGGCAATGTGGGCAGCACAAAGGCATCGACGCGCTGCAAGGCGGTGCGCAGACTACTCGCAAACGTGCGGCGTTCCTGTTGGGCGCGCAAATAGTCAACCGCCAGTGTGGAGCGACCCGCGAGCAAACTATTGCGTGTTGTCTCGCCATAGAGATCGAGCCGTTCCGTGAGCCAGCCCTTTTGCGTGTGGGCCAGCGTTGCCTCCGGTCGCTGGATGGTGCGGTAGAGGTCCATTGTGGGACGTGGCAGCTCGACATCGTATAATTCTGCTCCCTCTTCTTCCAGTACGCGCAAGGCGGATCGCCAGGCATGGCGAACCTCTGGGTCCAGAGGGGCATAGAACGCTTCTTGTGGAATACCGAGGCGAATGCCTTGCAGCGAGAGCGGACCGCGTCCCTCGGCTCCTGTAATCAGCGTGGCCGTCGAGCGCGTGGGCGAGCTTGGTGGGCCAGAGACGCTATTGGGGTCACGCGGATCGTACTTGGCAATGGCATCAAAAATAATTGCGCAATCTTCCGCGCTATGCCCAATGGGACCCACATGATCTAACGAGCTGCTCAGCGCAATGACGCCGTAGCAACTGACCCGCCCATACGTTGGCTTGAGGCCCGTGACGCCGCAGCAGGCAGCGGGAATGCGAATAGAGCCGCCCGTATCAGTCCCAATGGCTCCCGGGACCATCCCAGCGGCCACCGCGGCCGCCGAGCCACCGCTTGAACCGCCCGTCGTGTGGGCATAATTCCAGGGATTGCGCGTTGGCGGTGAGTAAGGCCCGTAGGCAAACTCAAAGGTGTTGGTCTTGCCGATGATGATCGCCCCCGCTTTGCGCAACTGCTCGACGACCATCGCGTCTTCTTGTGAAATATGCTCGGCTAGGACCTGTGAACCTGCTGTCGTGCGCTCGCCTTTGACGGCAATCAGGTCTTTGACGGCAATCGGAATGCCGTGCAGCGGGCTGCGATAGAGGCCCGTGCGCTGCTCCCGTTCGGCCTGATCTGCGTCGCGCATCGCCTGCTCGCGTATAACCGTAATGAATGCCTGCACCTCACCATCCTGTGCATCAATGCGGTCGAGCGTTTCCGCGACCAGCTCTGGCGGTGTGATGAGGCCGGAGTGTAGCTCCTCGGCTAGCTCGCGAATGGATGTATAAGACATATGGCTTTATTTCCTTTTTGTGGTGGTCGTCTCGTCTCAAAAATATGCGTGCCGTCTCAAACAAAGCTTTGCCTCTATGAGACCGCGCAAGTATTTTATGCTGTTATGAGGATGAACCACGTTGCAGACGCTCAATGATGTCTTTCAGACGGCGTGTCTCTGTGGCATGTTGTTCACGCAAAAGCAGAATTTCCGTCTGTAGCTGCTCTTGCATCTCTTCCATGCGATCTTTCATATGCAAAATCGCTTCGACACCCGCCAGATTGACGCCCAGATCGCGCATCAAGCGGCGAATCTGCATGACTCGTTCGATGTCACGTTCGGAGTAGAGGCGCGGGCTATGCGGACTGCTGCCTTTGCGCGCAGGAGAAATCAAGCCCAGGCGTTCGTAATGGCGCAACGTTTGCTCATGTACCTCGGCTCGTTCGGCCGCGACACTGATGACGTACCACGCGCCATCACTCTTCTCAGTCATATGCATCTGTTCCCCTTTGTTCAGCTACGCACTTCCCTCGCTACTACGCATGTGTGCTAGTTCTTCAAACAATGCTCGTTCGTGCGCAGAGAGTTGCATGGGCAAGACCACCCGGACCCGTGCGAAGAGGTTGCCGCTGCCTTCACCACGGAGACGGGGCATGCCTTTGCCAGCGAGCCGGAAGCTCTTGTTATTCTGTGTTTCCGCTGGAATGGTCAGAATAAGCTTGCGTCCATCGGGCAATGGAACAGCCACCTCGCCACCAAGCATGGCTTTGACCAGCTCTACATCAATATCTACATAGAGGTCTTCGCCCTTGCGCTCGAAGAGAGGGTCGAGCTTGACACTGATGACGAGATAGAGGTCGCCGCGTGGGCCACCGCCAATGCCTGGCTGACCTTCGCCGGCGACACGAATCTTGGAGCCATTATCAACGCCCGCCGGAATCTTGACTTGCAGACGTTTATTGCGTGGAACCGAGCCGCTACCGCTACACGTCGAGCAGATATGGTTCGCAACCTCGCCCGTTCCCTGGCAGGTCGGGCAGACCTCTGTAGACTGGATATTAAATGTGCGTGTGCCGCCGGAGTATGCTTCTTGTAACGAGACTTCGACGGGTTGCTCAATATCATCGCCTGCTCGTCGTCGTAGGTC
>DAICZM010000591.1 GCA_027311145.1 Ktedonobacterales bacterium | reverse complement strand
ATCTACGAGAGCAACATCTGTTGATGTGCCACCAATATCCAGGCTAATGATGCGCTCATAACCTGCTTGTTGCGCCACAAAGGCCGCTCCAACCACGCCAGCTGCTGGACCAGAGAGCAGCGTCCGGGCTGCCTCACGGCGCGCTGTGCTGCTTAAAAGCGAACCGCCATTCTACTGCATAATACGAAGAACGGTAGAGGCAGGCAACTGCTCTTCCAGGCGCGCCAGATAGCGGTCAATCAAAGGACCCACATAAGCGTTCAGAACAATCGTACTCGTGCGTTCATACTCACGAAACTCTGGCAGCACCTCATACGAGGCCGAGACATAAAGACCCGTCGCCCGCGCCGCTTCAGTGACCTGTTGTTCGTGCTGCGGATTGGCAAAACTGAACAGCAGGGCAATCGCGATGGCCTCCACCCCGGCTTGCTGTAGTGACGCGATGGCTGCATGCAACGATGCCTCATCAAGTGGGATCAGCACCTCGCCGCGCTCGTCGAGCCGTTCGCTGACCTCAACACGCAGCTCTCGTGGGACCAATGGTGGAACCTTCTGCACACGCAAATCATAGAGTTTTGGGCGCGTCTGTCGTCCAATCTCCAGCACATCGCGGAAGCCGGCGGTCGTTATCAGGCCAGTTACTGCTCCTTTACCCTCGAGGACGGCATTGGTCGCAACGGTCGAGCCATGCACCATCACCTTTAGGCTCTCTAATGCTCCAAGTTGCCGTACACCGTCGATGATTGCCCGTGATGGATCATCTGGCGTCGACAGCATCTTGAGAACACGGAGTTTGCCGTCTTGCAACAGCACGATATCAGTAAATGTTCCGCCTGTATCGACGCCAACAAGCACATCTGCCATAGCGTATCTCATTTCTCCAATCCACGATAAAGAAGTATTTTGTTTATGATACACTTGCCTCTCTGCCAATTATATCCGAAACTTGCGCTTAAAAAATAGCGTGGAATGCTCGTTTCGGGTGGCGTCTGATGTGTGGTGCGCAAACGTCCATTTATCTATATGGAGAACGCAAAACACCGCAGCTATCCACAGGGGGGTTAGCTGCGGCGGGACCATTCAAGATGTTGGCAATGCTCAACAAGGCAGTTGACAACTCATAATAGCGATGGGAGGTATGGCGCGGAAAGATATGCCCCGATATCTTCTGACGATAGTTGCACGTGAACCGGATATTGTGCATGCAAATGTTGCTCTTGCATGATATACAGCATAGCTTCGGTCAGATTGGCGACAATTGGCAGCGTGCCATCAATGGTATGCGCATGGTGCTGCAATTGTTCTAAACCGAGTCCGGTCAGGACAAGAATAGGCTGCACACCAGCAGCGCGGGCCGCCTGCACATCGGTAAGACTATCGCCAATAAAAACCGCGTTGTTCATGTCTAGTCCCCGTTCGTCACGCGCACGCAATAACATGCCAGGGCGTGGTTTGCGGCAGGCACACTGTTCATCACGTCCATGTGGGCAATAATAGATATGCTCGATATGGCCGCCCACCGCGTGAATTTGCGTTAGCATACGCGCGTGAATCTCCTCAATCACCTCTACAGGGATAATACCACGCGCGATTCCCGCCTGGTTCGTACACACGACGAGACGATGCCCCATCCGTGTCAATTGCACAATTGCCTCAACGGCCCCAGGCAAAAAATGAAACTCTTGCCAGCTTTTAACATAATCAGCGCGATTTTCGTTAATAACGCCATCGCGATCAAGAAAAATGGTAGACAATCAAACCCCCACGAGCAAACATACATAACTCAACGGCAATTGAGTTGAGATAGATGAAAATTTTTACCTCTACTAGTACGCAATTAGCTAGTAGGGAAGTGGTACATCGATATCTAAACGTGTTCCCTGACCCAACACACTTTCAATGGAGAGCTGACCGCCGAGCAAATGCGCTCGTTCGCGCAAGCCAAGCAAACCTTGCTGATAACCGGGTCGGCTCTGCTGAACTGGCACATAGTTCATACCCACGCCATTATCTCCAATACTCATATAAAGATGCTTCTCATGCGTAAAAAGGAAAAGCGTAATCGCAGAAGCCTGCGCGTGTTTATGGATATTCGTCAGAGCCTCGCGCACAATATAGTAGAGGTTTGAAGTATATTCAAAAGGCAAACCCGTAGGCCAATCCTCACATTCACAGGTCACCGTATAATCTTCGGCACGAAACTCTTGGACAAGGGCCTGGATCGCTTGCTCAAAATCGGCTGGACCATGCTGCTGACGCAGGCCGCCCAAGGTTTGACGCATGGAGAACAAGCTATCACGCGCCAATGCTTGCCACATTGCCAGCTTCGCGTCCATTTCCTGGTTCACACTCTCTAGATTATGCTGGCTGTGCAAACGAAAAAACTCTAAATCTGTGAGTAGGGCCGTTAATGACTGGATGACACCATCATGCAATTCACGTGCAATCCGTCGTCGCTCAGCTTCCTGAGCAAAATGCGTGATTGGGGAATCGATCACATCAAGCATACGTTGCCCCTCTTTTTCTATAAAATACTACTCGTCAGGTATACACTACGGCCTTCCCACAGCCTCATCATAAGCATATATCGGTATATCTATATCTATAT
>DAICZM010000590.1 GCA_027311145.1 Ktedonobacterales bacterium | reverse complement strand
TGCCTTGCCCATCTGCATGAAACTGGATGTTATCAGCGGCATCCATGTCGGCGCGTAGGACACGATGGTGTAAAAAAAAAAGATCGACGAGATTTTACTGTGAAAGATCGTTAGTAGAAGAAAAACACCCCCTACCCCCATAACATACATGTTGGGAAGTTGTAGGCAATACAGGCTCAAGGCGATAACAAGTGCGGCGCGAACATGCAAAAACTGACAGACGACCAAAATAGCCTGGATTCCTAAAACGAAAAACGGCCTATTTACTGTGGGTGCTCAAAGGCAACAATTTGGGGTACGAGTTGGTCGCCCGTGTCACATTAACGTGCGGAGTCAAAGCTCCAAAAAATATCGCGACCTCAATCAGCTATCGCGCCGCGCTTGAATTATCTTTCATCATTCGGGGTGCTGGCAAGGGCAAGAATGGCCATTAACATGAAATCGAACGGTTGCCGTTCGATCTGCAAACATAAACTGATTGCAAGTCGCAAATGAGGGCAACTAGATGGCTACCCTACTTTTCACTCTACCAATGTTGGATTGTTAGACGTGACCCCGGGTTTCTGCCGGGTTTCTGACCCCGGGTTTCCTATAATGCGTCACGGTTAGGAGGGTAAGCTTGCTTCGTTCATGATAACTGTGTGCCAAATATATCGGCTGGCGGCGGATAGGTAACGTGCGTCCCATCAACGCAGGCGAATGCGGTAAGCACGTGCGGCTTGCGTCTCTTCGGTCCAATAATGTCTTCAACATGGAAACCTCGCACTAAAAGTGCATCGCCTATCAATGATCGATGGCACTGCCAGGGCACTGCTTCGGCGCACATCAAGACACAACGCTCAATGCGCGCCAGTTCTGCGACCCATTCAACGTTCTCGGCGAATTCTGGTGACGCCATGTAATCCGCATAGCCTCGAAACGATAGATTGTGCCAGCCGGTATTGGATGAATCAGCACGCGTGTGGCGCAAGCCGCCGAGACCAGGAAGATGAGTATAAGCAATTTGCAGTTTGTCTAATGATGCGGGGAGGGCATCGCGATTGAACTGGGGGTTGTGACGCGACCGTGGTATGGTCCTCACATTAAGTACATGGGCAATTTCATTGCTTCGAAGCAAATCGGTGAATGTGTCTAATGGCCGATTTGAGTGGCCAATCGTGCAGACCAGCGGTTTGTCCAGTGCGATAGCACTATCTGGCAGGATCACAATGCTAACCGTTATGTTTGATGCAACAGCATCGTGATCAGCACAGTACTGTCTTCGATGGCTTTGAGCCCGTGCGGCTCGCTGCCTGCCAAGCAAATCAGATCACCTGCCCGCATCGTTTGCGTTACACTTTCCATCACAAGCTCAACTTTTCCCTCCAGGCATTGTACCGTCATCTCTCCCGTCACTTGATGCTGCGGCACCTCCTCGTCAGCCAGCATGACGATACGTGACACTTCAAGATGGTCCGACTTAAATAGCGCTTTTGTGACTGCAGTTTTGAGATTGCCTTTAAGCGGGCGAATATCAATAAATTCGCCCGACGACGCGTGATGAATAGCCATAGCTGCCTCCAGTGAAGCCCGTCTGTTGAGAGTTACTTAAACCGACCCAAAGGGGGCCCACCGAATTGATCCATCTTCCAAATGCGTAGATTAACTACGTCTGTGGTTGAGCGTGTTTACGTCTTCAATCATTCACGCCAGGTGGGGGAATCGTGTCATTTGCTGCGGCACGCACACCTAGATAGCCTTTGATCGATGCAATTACCAACGGCACAGCGCCGAGCAGGATGAACACCAGATCGCCGGGCATCCGCAGCCACTCGATCAAGCGTGACCGCTCGCTCTCAGTGTAGTCAAGGCTACGCGCGTGCCAATAGCCGTGCTGGACCACATCCCAGACTTGTAGCACCCCGCTAGGAAACAAGCTTAATGCTACCATCATCGCCAAGCCAACGTTGGTACCCCAGAAGGCGACCTTTACGTATTTCTCGATGCCGATCCAGCGCGTATCGTCGCTGGTCTGGCGAAGTACGAATACCATCAGTGCAATCGCCAGCATGCCGAAGACGCCCATCATCGCGGCGTGGCCATGATTCGGGGTCAGCTGTGTGCCGACCTCATAGTAGCTGACGATCGGCAAATTAATCAGAAATCCGAAAATACCAGCGCCCACGAAATTCCAGAAACCGACCGCCATCAGGAAATAGAACGCCCACTTGTGCGGTATCGCTACGGACTTGCCGCATATGTCGCATTCGCCGCGCGTGGTGCGCACGAAATCCCAGGCATCCAACGTAAGCAAAGTCAGCGGAACCACCTCAAGTACTGAGAACAGGGACGACAGCGCCATGTTAACGTTGGTTTGACCGGTGTAATACCAATGGTGACCGGTACCCATCAAACCACCAAGGAAGTACAGGATGTCGTCGAGATAGATTATTCGCAGCGCAATATTGCGACTGGTTAGGCCAAGTTGATAGAACGTCAATGCCACCACCGTCGTGGCGAAGAATTCGAAGAAGCCTTCAACCCATAAATGGATGATCCAGAAGCGCCACAAATCGACCACCGTGTAGTTGGTTTTAGCACCGAAAAACAGGGCCGGTATATAGAAAACAGGA
>DAICZM010000058.1:6587-15303 GCA_027311145.1 Ktedonobacterales bacterium | reverse complement strand
GTCGGCGATATTATTGTCGGTATTGTAGGCGCAATCATTGGCGGTTTTTTGATGAGCTTGCTCGGATTTAGTTCCAGCGGCAGTCTGCTCTATACTATTCTGGTAGCTTTCATTGGCGCATGTATCCTGATAGCGATTTTGCGCGCTATCTCACGTGGCACAACGCGTGTCTAAGCGTTTGTGACAGTGCGCAATCGATAGTCGAGAAGGCCTCACCCTGACAGCAGGGGGGGCCTTCATTGTTAACTTGACACATTTGTTTCTGTTGCGTATGCTTAATGCGCACGTGTGCATAGGTTGTTTATGCACATGCTTTTTATTCTTAAGGAGCCTGTTTTACTTATGACCGTTAGCCAAATACAAACGGGGGACCCGTTTGCTTTTTTGTATCCCCACCAGTTTATTGCATTAAAGACCTATCGCCGCGATGGCAATGCTGTTGCGACAACGGTTTGGTTTGCGCATGATGAGCAGGGCAAGATATATATCACGACGAATCGCAATGCTGGAAAAATCAAGCGTGTACGCAATAATGGGCGCGTGACGATGATGCCCTCTGGCCGCACGGGTGAATTGTTAGGCGAGCAAGAGGTAGAGGGGCGGGCACACGAGGCGATGGAGGGCGAGCGTGCGCATGCTCGCGCAGTCTTAGAGCAAAAATACGGCGAAGCCTTTACGCGCATCGCTGGCCCCGACACACTGGAGCGCACCTATATCATCATCAATCCTGTCACTACGGCATAAAGGGCTTTTGAGTGATCTTGGTTCAGGAGGGGAAATATAAAAAGTAGCGTACTTGCTTGTATGAAGAGTATAATGAGAGTCCGGCAAAGCTATTGAGGAGAGAAGGCTGGCAGCGATACGTAGATACGTATTGCTATTCTTTTGAGTGGCTATTGGGTGATGTGCAGAGGGAAAAGATGTTGTCAAAAAGCTTTGCGACAAGAAAGTCACTTTTATGCACAAGAAACAGGATGTTGGGAAAACTCCAGCTGAACAACCATTGCTGACAGCAGCCTCTCTGGAAGAGCCTCAGCTAGTTAGTCAACAAGCGTATACGCCCTGGCAACGTTTTCGTATGCTGCTTTGGCCAGCGTGGGTAGATCGCAATATGGGACTATTGATTGCCGCACGAGTTTTTATGAGTGCGGCACGTGCATTAGCGGGCATCATTGTACCTATCTATCTCGCGATTATTGGATTTAATGGCTTGGAGCTGGGACTACTGTTTGTGATTACGGCACTGGCATCCGCACTGCTTAGTAGTGCTGTTGGTGTATTCTCGGACCGTTTGGGGCGCAAGATATTTATTATTATTCTTCCCTTCTTTGCAGCGATGGCTGCTCTGGTTTTTGCTTTTTCTCACGTCGTAGGACTACTCTTCTTTTTCGCCGCTCTCGGGTCATTTGGGCGTGGAGCGGGAGCCAGGGCGGGCATTATTGGTCCCTATCAGCCGGCAGAGCAGGCTTTGTTGGCAGAGACTGTTCCCGCAAAATATCGCAATAGTTTGTTTGGGCGCGTTGCCTTTGCCTCTTCGTTAGGAGCATTGATTGGCAGTGGACCTTTTGCCACACTACCAGAACTCTTGCCTCATTTTGGCGTCTTAGGAATCAGTTCATACCAACTCTCGTTTCTTATCATGGCAGTTCTCGCGTTTATCGCTGGTTTGCTGGCTATTCCCGTGCGAGAAACCCGCCCCCGGCGTGAACCGCAGGTCGTACCGGGGGCTACTGCGCTTGCTGGGAGCAAACCGCGGCGCAAGAGGCAAGCAATCTCACAACAATCCAAGTCCATTTTGATACGTTTGTGGATAACAAATGCGACAAATGGGTTAGCTGTTGGTTTCTTTGGTCCCTTTATTACCTACTGGTTTTTTCGTCGTTATGGCGTGGGTCCAGCACAGATTGGTCTTCTTTTCGCGATTATTAATCTCGCCGCTATGTTTTCTAATCTGGGTGCTGCCAGTTTTGCGGCACGTGTGGGCCTTATCAGAGCGATTGTGATTGGTCGTGTCTTACAAGCGTTACTCATGATTCCAATGGTCTTGGCTCCAACCTTTTGGATGGCGGGCATGTTCTACCTCACTCGGATGTTGGCCCAACGGCTCGCATTGCCTTTGCGCCAATCGTATGTCATGGGTGTTGTACCTGCTGATGAGCGAGGTACAATAGGTGCGCTTTCCAACTTGCCTATGCAGGTCACATCATCCGCCAGTCCTGCGCTGGCTGGCTACCTTTTTGACCATGTGTCTCTGGCATTGCCTTTTGAAATTGGCGCGCTCTTACAGGGTGTCAATGCGGTTTTGTTTTTTTTCTTTTTCCGTGCTGTGTTACCGCCTGAGGAGCAGGAAAAAGCGCGTGTCCAATCTGAGAAACTCGATGGATGATGTGCGGCAATGTCTGAGCTTAGAATTGGCTTTAGAGGAGGCATCCCTGTATGGTCTTACGCACGTTACTCAAGCGCAATACATACTATGACTCAATTACATTAATGTCTATCGCACAGGCTGTCAAAGTACTGCCGGGTATTGACGACGTTGGGGCAGTGATGGCGACGGAAACAAATCGTGAACTCTTGCGTCTTGCTGATTTATTACCCATTGACTGGCTAACCAAGCAGGAGATGTCGCTAGAAGCCAGCGATCTCTTACTTGTGGTGCGTGCGCAGGATGAGGAACATGCGGATGCTGCTCTGGTTATCGCTGAGCAACGCTTAACTACACGCACTGATCGTTTTACTTCTGATACAGCAGCTTTGCAAAAAGCGCGTTCATTAGAAATGGCGTTACATCGCGATAGCGAGGCTAACCTGGCCTTTATTGCCGTTGCTGGCGAACATGCCTGGCTGGAAGCAGAGCAGGCCCTTCGGCATGGATTACATGTCTTTCTCTTCAGTGATAATGTGCCTGTAGCACAAGAAGTGCGTCTCAAAAAATTGGCGAGTGAACGGGGCTTGTTGTTGATGGGACCGGATTGTGGGACAGCATTGCTCAATGGTGTGGCCCTGGGCTTTTGCAATGTTGTGCCAGCAGGTCCTATTGGCATTATCGGGGCATCTGGGACGGGCATGCAGCACCTCTTATGTCTGCTTGCAGCCGCTAATATGGGAATTTCGCAAGCGATTGGTACTGGTGGAAGAGACCTCTCTGAGCAGATTGGTGGTGTGATGATGCGCCAAGGGTTATCAATGCTGGCTCATGATGCTGAAACCTCTGTGATCGTGCTGGTTTCTAAACCGCCATCGCCACGTGTTGCGCACGAGATACTGACGGCAGCGCAGATAGATAAGCCTGTTGTGGTAGTGTTCCTCGGCGCGGATCCTGCTCAATTTGCGCCTATACCCCCAAATGTTGCCTTTGCACGCACATTGACAGAAGGTGCAGCACTAGCGGTTACGCTTGCTGGAGGCCAACGAGAGCGCGTGCCGGACGTACAAGGCTCTCTCCGTCACGATGCCGCTTTGTTAGTGTCATTACGTGCGCAATTGCAGCCAGTGCAGCACTCTATGCGCGCTCTGTACTCTGGTGGAACGTTATGCGATGAAGCGATGCTGGTCCTGAGTGAAGTTGTTGGGCCTGTGGCATCAAATATCCCTTTACAAGCTGAGTGGGCATTAGCGGCAGGTGAGCTATATCGTGGCCATACGGCCCTTGATTTTGGCTCTGATGAGTTTACGCGAGGGCGGCCGCATCCCATGATCGATCCTTCTGTACGTCTCTTGTACCTGGAACGGGCAGCGCAAGACCCTGAGACAGCGGTGATTTTGCTTGATATCGTGTTAGGTTTTTGCGCGCATCCCGATCCTGCGGCGATCTACGGCCCGGCAATTACTGCCGCTCGTACTCTGGCAGCTTCTGCTGGGCGTTCGTTACCGATTATTGTCTTTCTCTGTGGAACAGAAGGCGATCCTCAACGACTTTCAACTCAACGTCTAGCTTTTGAACATGCGGGTGCGTTAGTCTATGAAAGCAATGTTGCAGCTACTCTTGCAGCCGTTTCGCTGGTAAGCGGGCACTAGATGCCCTGTTCTGACGAATGGAGGAACCTGTTGATGGCTGATGTACATCTCCCTACCACCACTCCCTTGCGTGTTATTCACGTGGGAGCCGATCTCTTTGCCGATGCGCTAGCCGCTCAAAATGTGACTGTCACGCGTGTGGCGTGGCAACCGGCAGCGGGAGCGAATGATGATGCCCTAAGTCTGCTTCTAAACGATGTGCGCGTTGAAGACGCGAACCAGCAGGCTGTACAGCGCATGATTGGTGCGCGCCCGCGCCTGGTTGACGTGCGGCCTGCGCGTGAGGTGATACCTGGGATGCACCGTCACTTGCTCTTGCATGCGGGACCGCCAATCACATGGGAGCGTATGTCTGGTCCGTTGCGTGGAGCAATCATCGGCGCGCTCATCTATGAAGGGCTGGCAACTGATCAGGAAAGTGCCGAACGGCTGGTAACGAGTGGCGAGATTGCGTTCGCGCCTTGCCATCACTATCACGCGGTTGGACCGATGGCGGGTGTAATCTCAGCTTCGATGCCAGTGCAGATCATCGAGGAACCCATCTATGGCAATCAGACATTTAGCACTTTGAATGAAGGCTTGGGACGCGTGCTGCGCTATGGGGCGAATAATGCTGAGGTGATTAACCGCTTGCGCTGGATGGAACAGGTGTTGGGGCCTGCGCTGGCACGAGCGATACGTGCCATGGGCGGCATCGAGATCAAAGCCATGACGGCTCAGGCACTTCAGATGGGTGACGAGTGCCATAATCGTAACAAAGCGGCAACGTCATTGTTATTGCGCCAGATAGCTCCTGCATTGGTTGAGACGGGCAATTCAAATCAAGAGACTGCTCGTGTCTTGCGGTTCATCAATAGCAACGATCATTTTTATCTCAATCTGTCGATGGCGGCCTGCAAAGCTGCCGCTGTCGCGGCGCACGGTATCCCATTCAGTAGCGTTGTTACGACGATGGCGCGTAACGGCACGGATTTTGGTATTCGCGTGAGCGGATTGGGTGAAAACTGGTATGTTGGTCCTGCGCAGCGCGTGCATGGCCTGTATTTCAGCGGCTTCTCAGAGCAGGACGCTAATCCCGATATCGGCGATAGCACAATCTCAGAAACGGTGGGTATTGGCGCGTTCGTGATGGCTGCCGCACCGGCTATTGTACAGTTTATTGGGGGGACGCCTGCCGATGCGTTACGTTATACGTTGGAGATGTACGATATCACGGTTGCGGAAGATACCCAGTACCAGTTGCCACAACTGAACTTTCGAGGCGCGCCTGTCGGCGTTGATGTGCGGCAGGTCGTGCGCCAAAACCTTTTGCCGATTATCAACACGGGCATTGCTCACCGTCTGCCTGGGATCGGACAGGTTGGTGCGGGCATCGTGCGTCCACCGATGATAAGTTTTGTTTCGGCTGTACAGGCTCTTGGCATTGAGCTACAAAAAGCCTGAGAGAGGGCCGTTTCTGTCCGCTTTTCATGTTACCCTTGTCTGTAGAAGGGCGTACTCTGAAAGACTAGCATGCCTGATCGACAAACGATGGATATATTGATAGCACGGAGGCCACAACATGCAGGAAGAACAATATGCGGTGTTACATGCGTATCGTGGGTGGGATGTCTACCAGCAACAGCTACTGAAAGTGATTGCGCCGCTAACCCATGAGCAACTTGCGTTACGAGCGGCTCCTCATTTGCGTTCGATAGAAGAATTAACTACGCATCTGATTGCTGTGCGTGTGCGTTGGTTTCATATGTTGTTGTTGGAAGGCAGCGACGAAATTGCACCTTTGGGCAGGTTAGATCATCCAAATGAACCTGTGCGCACGGCGAATGAACTTATCACTGGTTTGGAAATGAGCTGGCAACTTGTGTGGAGCGCGTTGGCACGCTGGAAATTTAGCAACCTGGATGACATCTTTCGCGACGAGTATCAGGGCAAAGAATATGCCCTGTCACGGCAATGGGTTCTCTGGCATGTGATTGAACATGACTTGCATCACGGCGGGGAGCTTTCTCTCACGCTTGGTATTCACGGCTTGAACGCTCTGGATATTTAATTGGATAGACAGTATTACTCGTTGTATTTGCGCGAGGCTCTCTTATTAAATGATGATGAGAAATAAATTAAAAGGACGAATAAAATTTTGATATGTGTATTATGTATTCTTAACAAGCGGATTACATTTGCTTAATATAACTCTTCTATGCTCTTTATAACAGGTTACTACAAGGTGATCTGTACCGTGTGTACCCTTTTATTTCAAGGAGCTTAGCTTTCCTTATGAAACTACGTGTTCCATTCCATTTTTCACCGCGTTCGCGCCGTCCACGCGCTGATATTCTTTTGATGCTGCTCAGCCTTGTCGTATTTCTGGCTGCCTGCGGAGGAACAACCTCTACTGGCTCGCCATCGGCGAGTGGCACGGGGACAGTTTCTACTGCTCCATCATGCGATAAAGCCACCGGCTTTACGCTCTACTCTGCGCAAGGCTATGACTCGGATGCCGCAAAAGCCTTCCAGCAGCAGACGGGCATCGTTACGAAATTGGTCGATGATAGCACTGGCAATCTGCTTGCTAAGATTGCGGCTGAAGGCAATAACCCACAATGGGATGCTGCCTGGTTTGATGGTAATGTAACCATGCAGACGTTGGATAACCAGGGTGTACTGCTGAAATGGGACTCTCCCAATATCGGTAACTACACTAGCCTGGGTTCGAGTGTTGTGCCAAGCGATCATAGCTACTATCCAACAGGCATCACCGCTGCGGGCGCAATCGTGTATAACACGAAGCATATTCCTGCCGCGGGTCTGCCAAAAGACTGGAGCGATTTGCTCAATCCCGCTTACAAAAATCTGGTTGCAGAGAACGACCCGGCCTTCTCCGGTCCTGCCTATCCATTTATTGCGGGTGTGGCTCAGGTCATGGGCGGTGAGGCTCAGGGCAAACAGTTCTTCACCCAGTTGAAAGCTAATGGCGACAAAATTTTCCAGACCAACGATCCGACCCTCAATAGTGTAGAGACCGGAGCGCGAGAGTTTGCAATCATCCAGGACTCTGCATATTATGCCGCTGCTAAAGCTGGTCAGCCGTTGGGTATCATTTATCCAACCTCAGGTGTTGCTGCTCTGCCGAGCGAAATTGGTATTTCCGCCAATGGTCAGCATCAGGCATGTGCAAAAGAGTTTGTCAACTGGTTGTTGTCTTCGGCTGGTCAGAGCGTAATGACGCATCATGATCCAACCGATGGTGATACCTACTTTATTGAAATTATCAATGGAGTCACACCAGTGGTGCAGCGTCAGACGACGGGTATCAACTTTGTGGCCCTTGATGTGCCTACATGGGCAGGAGTCGAGTCAGAGCTGAAACAATGGTTCCACGACAACATCGTTCAATAACGTCCGTTGAGAACCAGGAACAGGGTATGGCGGCAAAAACCGCTATACCCATTTCTCCATTCTCACCGGGAAATATTCTGAGAAGAACAAGCCAGGTATTGGTGATCGTCATACCTGTTCTATTGCTCTTGCTCTTCGTCATTTATCCGCTGGCGGCTATGCTCCTTCAGAGTGTATTTCCGAATATCTATGCTGCCTCCCCAAATTTTATTCCGGGCTTGACCTCTTTACAAGAGGTGACAAAAAATCCTCAGAATTATCTGGCATTGACCAACTCACTTTGGCAGGCAGCAATTACAGCAAGCTTGTCGGCTGTGTTAGGGACACTGCTGGCAGTTTTGGCGAAACGCACGGACCTGCCAATCCGCCGCTCGATGGATGTTTTGGTCTGGATTGTCTTCTTCACTCCTTCGTTTCTTGTGGGTGAGGCCTGGTCGCTCTTTTTTATTCGCGGTGGCATTCCCGATCAATACTTCCATTTTTCAGATGCATTCCTAAATTTTTTCTTTTCACCGGTTGGCGTGATCTTCATTCTGAGCCTAAAGACGTTTCCTTACGTCTACATATCGGTAACGGCGGCCTTGCGCTGGTTGGGATCAGAGTTTGAAGATGCTGCTCGTATTGCGGGCGCGCATACCTGGCGTGCATGGTTTAGTATCAATGCTCCTTTGCTGCTACCGGCAATTCTGGCAGCGGCCTTGATTGCCTTCGCTGAGGCCTTGTCAGACTTTGGGACTGCGGCCACTATTGCACAAAATGCCAATGTCACGCTGATTACCTATCAGATTTACACCGCTATTAATACATCGCCGGTGGATTTTGCTCTAGCGGCTGGCCTCTCGTTGCTGCTCGTTGTGGCAATCTCTATCGCTTTGCTCACGCAGGCGGCTATCCTGCGAACGCGCTCATTTCAGGTTATTAGTGGACGCAACCGCCCCGCACGCCCCGTCTCTCTAGGTATCTGGAAATGGCCAGCGACCATTTTTAGCGTGTTGGTCTTTTTAACTGCGCTGGTTATTCCGCTGGGTATGTGTGTATTGCTCTCGTTTTTGCATGCCTTTGGCCTGGGCTTAGTTCCGAATAACTGGACACTGGACAACTATACGGCGGCCCTCTCGCAAGGCTCTGATACGCTGGATGCGCTGGTCCGCACCTTCTGGCTGGCCTTTGGAACTGCAACTATTACGGCTCTGGTTGGTTTGCCGATAGCCTTCATTATTCGCCGTACTCACCTGCCGGGTCGGCAGTTGCTGAGCCTATTCACATTAGTCACAATCGCAGTTCCGGGCATTATTTTGGCGTG
>DAICZM010000058.1:0-6577 GCA_027311145.1 Ktedonobacterales bacterium | reverse complement strand
GCTACATTTTTGCCTGGAATGCGCCGTACCTGCAATATATTGGCATTGGTGGCCCGCAAGGGATTCAGTTCTACGGTACAATCTGGCTGCTGCTTGCTGCCTATATTGGTGGAAGTTTGCCCTATGCGACGCGCCTGGGTATAGGGGCACTGGAGCAGGTTGGGCAAAACATGCTTGACAATGCACGCATACAAGGGGCTAGCTTATTTCAGATATTGTTGCGCATTGTTGGGCCATTGTTACAGGGCAACCTTGTTTCGGTCTGGCTACTGGTCTTTACAGGCACAATGTTTGAATTGGCTGCCTCGGAGTTGCTTTATCCGCCCGGTCAACCGACATTGCCTGTGCAAATTGTGGGTTTGTTCAGTACGTTCCGTTTGGGTGCAGGCATGGCTCTCTCGATGCTCAATGTTGGCTTGGTGATTGTGGTGTTGCTCTTGTTCCGTAGCATTCCCTGGTTGGTGATGCGTATTGTTCGCTTGGTTACACAAAGAAAGATGGCCTATGTATCTACAGATAAAGCAGCTCAACAAGAGCTACGGGTCACGGCAGGTCGTCTCTAATGTCGATTTGACGATGGAAGAGGGCGAAATCCTCTCCCTGCTTGGTCCATCTGGGTGTGGAAAAACAACGATTTTGCGCATGATCGCAGGGCTAGTCACGCCAGATAACGGTTTTGTTCAGATTGGTGATCGTGTACTCTATGATGGGAAACGCGAGATGCCCGTTGAGGAACGGGGTTTGGGCATGGTATTCCAGGATTACGCGCTCTGGCCGCATATGACTGTTGCGCGCAATATAGCTTTTGGTCTGCGTTTGCGTCGAAAATCTACGAAAGAGATTGCGCAGCGGGTCCAGGAACTTCTGGAACTTGTCAACTTGCCCGGCATGGAAGGGCGTTATCCCTATCAGCTCTCCGGCGGACAGCAGCAGCGCGTGGCTGTGGCGCGTGCGCTGGCGACATCACCGCGTGTCATTCTCCTGGATGAGCCGCTTTCCAGCCTTGATACAGCCTTGCGCGAGACGATGAGCGCGGAATTAGTCCAGCTCTTCAAAAACTTGAAAATTACCACTATTAATGTGACTCACGACCAAAATGAAGCGATGAATATGTCTGACCGTATCATGGTCTTGCGCGATGGTAAGGTGCAGCAAGTTGGCACTCCGATAGACCTGTATCTCAGACCCGCAAATGCGTTTGTGGCCTCTTTTATGGGACCCGCCAATATGTTTGCTGGTGAGTTGATGCACAGTGTGAACGTCGAAAATATGTTGGCCTTGCGCATCAGAGACATCAATCAAGAGGGAACAGTTGTCAGCGGCGTTGTGCGCGAAGAGATTCAAGGTCAGCTCAATGGGCATGGGATGCTCTTGTGTCGCCCGGACGATGTACGTGTCTATGAAAGCGAGCAGTCGTCTCGCTCTGATCACACCAATATTGTGCCTGGAGCGGTAACGCACTCCTCTTTTGTCGGTGGGCGTTGGCGCACACTGATCACGCTTGGCGAGAATCGCGAGTATACCTTCCTGGCTTTTGCTGCGTCACAATTGCAGCCACAGCAGCCAGTTTGGCTAGAATTGCCACCAGAACGCTGCCAGATTGTGCCTCTTTAGGCTCTCAAAGAAACACAAAAGCGTGGCAACACTCCTCCGTTGCCACGCTTTTGTACTGTCTTATTTCCCACGCGCCTCGCGACTAAGTGTGGTGACAAGCACACCCAGAACTGCTAGTACGAGAATGACGCCAGAGGCAACGACCAGCGAATTGAGCGCACTGACAAACTCAAAAAGTGCTAGGATGACAACGACGGCGAGAATACCGATCAGGATAATCATATCGCCGACGATAAAGTTGTAAATGGCCTTCAAGACCTTCATAACGGCTCTCCTATTTTTGCGTTTCAAGGGCTGCATTGCCTGTATTTGCCAGCGTGGCACGTTGCTGTTTCACTTGTTTGAGCCACGTGACCAGCACAAAGGCGGCAAGCAGGTAGATGGCGGCGAGGATAAGAATGAAGAGATCAGCAAAAGGCCAATGGACCCCAAGACCTTCTCCCGCCCAGAATGTGCCAAAAGTGGTTAGCATGACGCCAACAACAAATTTGAGAGTGTTTTCTGGCACTTTTGTCAGTGGAGCGCGCACCAGTGCGCCTGCTAGAATCACGATGATGCCCGCGAGAATGGCCCCTATGGCGGCTGAAGTAATGCCAGTAGTCTGTGAGACCGTTGCGCTCATGGCACTACTGCCGAAGGTAATCACGATAAAGGCGACTTCAAGGCCTTCCAGCAATACTGCTTTGTAGGACATCGCCACGCCAAAGGGGTGTAGACGTGGGGCGATGGTCTCACCGCGTGCGCGCAATTCCGCCATATGTTCTTCAAAAATGGCTTCTTCGTCATGAAGAGCCTTCAGACCACTATAGCGAAGAATGGCCTTTTTGAGCCACTTCAATCCAAACAGGACGAGAATGACACCTACAACGAGACGTAAAATGCCAATTGGTACCCATTGAACCAGTGCCACGCCCAGTGTGGCAACAATAAGTGCGAGTGTAGCGGCGGCGGCAAACGCGCCAACCAGGGAACTGCGCCAGTTGATGGTAACACCGACAACAAGCACGATAGTAAATGCTTCAACGAATTCTACTGCCGAAGCAAGAAAGGCTGCCGTAGCGACTGCCCATTGCATGGAAAATGCTCCTGTTCTGCCCACGAGAATGGTTGGGGACCTCTGATCTGTTGGCTCTGTACCCAAAGTGGGTTATCACAGATACGTTACTATATTCTCCGTTATTGTACCATATTCGCTCTGCGCTGCTACCATCCTAAAGAGATAGGAGTGCGCTAGAGCAATACTCTCGATATCCGAGAAATAAAAAGCTACTCGTTTATCTAAAATGAGACAGGATGCTCGTCATGGTAGGAAAAAATAGCGGTCTATTGCTAGACAGGGCATCTGTTGTAAATATCGTCATAAGGATGATGCCATGCGAAAAAATGTGCTGGCGGCCTATTGTATGCGAGTGGCTCTTGTTTTGGCATATGCAGGTAGTGTGCTGTTCCTTGCCGCTTGTTCTGGTCCCTGGTCTTCATCGTTGCAAGCGACGCCTACTCCACAGTATGCAGGTGGCGAGCCGGTATTAGCACAACTGCAACGTCTGTACCGTCTTGCGCCATCCCTGGCTTCTTCCATGCCTAAACCAATTTCCTGGTCTCTGGCTGGTTACGATGGAGCGAATACGGCAGCGATGGAAGCCACAGCACTGCGGGGCAACATCCGTTGGTTCTTTCAGACGACTGGCCCTGTCCTGTCATCGCCAGTGGTGGCGGGCAATCTTGTTTTGGTCAATGGTGGAGATGGGATGCTCTATGCGCTGAATCGGCAGCGTGGCATGCTGCAATGGCGCATCGCAGTTGGAGATGCTCTAGTTGCTGGTACTGCTGCGGTCGCTGATGGCATTGTCTATGTGGCTGCACAGAGTCATGGCTTTATGGCGTTACGCCTGAGTGATGGTAGTCTGCTCTGGCAGGTTGATACACGCTTGCCTGTGCGTGCTGCGCCGCAGGTTGTTGGCTCCGTGTTGCTGGTTCTGGCAGGAGCTAATGATCTGCTCTGTCTTGATAAAACAAGTGGGGCGGAATATTGGGACTTCAAGTCAGAGGATGTGCTAGCTGATTTCTGGCCTTCACAGGGACAACCCGCTGTCAGCACGTTAGATGGCGGGCTGGTTTTTGTCGCATTGGGAGCGTCTACAGAGTTCAATGCGCTCCATATGCAAACCGGGAGGAAAGCATGGGAGCGGACAATGGACTCGCGTATGGTTGGTGCGCCTGTTTACGATGCTGCAGATGGTCTAGTTTTTGTAGCGACCTGGGCTGGTTCTCTCTATGCGATGGCTGCGCGCACTGGACAACTCAAGTGGCATCTGGCTCTTGCTCATGCAGGCCTGCCGGGTATGGGCTTGGGAGCTGGTCCAGCATTAGCTGGTGGCAGACTATTCCTTGCAACCTACCAGGGACAGGTGAAAGCAATTGACGTGCAGCATGGCACCGTCATTTGGAGTGATCGGATAGGTGGCGTGTTTCTTTCTGCTCCTATTGTGCGGCTTGCGCAGCAGCAGGCTGCTGATGTGTTTGTGACAAACCAAACTGGAACCTTGCTCGCTTTATACGCGAAAACTGGTTTTCCTGAATGGCAGGTCTATTTGGGAGAGTTGCGCTCATCACCGACGCTGGCACAGGATGAGTTGTTGGTGGGAGCGGTGAGCGCGCATGGTTTGTTTGCCCTAAACTGAATAGTTGGCTTATATATTTTGATTGAGGAGGAATTTTATGCTAAAACGCTTCTCGCGTGTTTGGGTCATTGCGGGCCTGGCTCTGCTCGCTCTGCTCTTGCTCAGTGGTATTTTGTTGTGGACGTATAGCCATCGTGGCACAAGTGTTGCTGCGGCCCCGGCTACCAGTCCACTTATATTGGCACAAATAGTAGGACAGGCAACTGCAAAGATCACCAATGGTACAAATTTTGTGGTCACAGGGCAGGTGAAAAATCTGGATAAAGCGCAACATGATGTCTATGTACAGGCAACTCTGAAAGATGCCAGTGGTCAGATTGTTGGTGTTGCAAAGGGAATGGCAGATAACATTCCAGCGGGTCAAACACAAAACTACTCGATTCAAGGCACTGTGACGCAACCAACATGGGCGACTGTCACCGTCATCATTACAAAAATCTCTGAGAACGTTAGCGGTCAGGGAAGCGATTAAGATGACGAAAGGCTCGGGCAAACGGCGTGTGCATTTTGTGTGGAGTTTGGTACTGATTGTCTGTTTGTTGGTCGCTGGCTGGCTGGGCGGGATGCTTGCCAATCCCGCTCTAGTGCAATCGCCTACTATGCATTCCACGTCGACACCGCTTTTTCAACCGCATGTAGGTGATGTCGGAGATATGGATGATAGCATGACTGTTGCACTAGGAACGTTGCCCACATTCCAGTTTGTCAGTGGTGGCTATCCATTAGTCGGAATCACTGTAGATGCACGTACCGGGCAGGTCATTGGCGGAGCATCGGTCTGGTTGAGCGTGCCACCTGTATTAGGCCAGCGTACCGCTCCTGTCTTGCGTTCCGTATCAACGCTTGCAGGCACATTTTCTTTCCAACATCTTGCGACGGGCCAGTATAACCTTGCTGCTGCTCGTTATGCTGTGCAGCAAGGACAGGCGATGTACCCAGAAATTGTGATAACGCATGTGCATGTCCCACAGCAAAATCGACTGCGCCTGGCACTGAACGCGCAATCCGCTCCGGGGAAACGTGTTTTGCTAAGTGGAGTGGCACGCAATCTTGTCATGCTTGATTTGAGTGGAATCTATGCTGAGTCATGGTTTGATGATCCTGCGCTGGCCTCTGTGACATCCGATGTACGCCGTCTTGCAGCAATGGGGGCGAGCGCAACGCAGGTGGTTGCACCGTATGGTTGGCATCCAACGGATCAATACGCTCTGCTGAGTGGAACATATCCTGCCTGGCGTGTGTATGATCCCTGGCCTGCTGTGCCACAATGGGGGCTGCCTGATGGTATGGATACACCATTCTGGTACAACTCAGACCTGTTTAGTATGCAATTTGGGCAGGAAAGTCTGTTTGATGTAGCACGCAGCTATGGCATGAGTACGGCGGCCCTCGGTGGGCAAGCATATGCACTGAGCGATGTCAGTACACGTGGTGTGCAGACTGCCCAGGTTGGGTTGGCTTTTGATAGTTCTACATGGTTGGTGGCGGCACAGCATATGCTTGAGAATATGCGAGCAAATTCTAACGGTTTTGTTTTTTATAGTGAGTTAGACCCACCTTTTGGGCAGGCTGGTACAGCAGGTGCGGCTCCTGATGCTCCTGGCGGAGCCTATGCGCAGGCGATGCAAATGGATGATGAATTGCTTGCTCTATTGCGTGCCTGGTTGAGCAGAGAGAACTTGTTGCAAAACACGGTGATTCTGGTGACAGCGTCTGAAGCGCAGGTCAATGAAACAGCTTTTGATAACTATTATGGTATGGGGCCGGGTGGTGTGGGTAGTAGTCTGCATGTCCCGCTCGTTATGGCTGGTCCTGGCATTGCGTCGGGTACGACTGTGACACCGTTGACATCGAGTTTTGCGATTGCTTCGACAGCCTTACGTGCGTTGTGCCTGCCCTCTATCGCCAATGCTCGTGCAATGGCAATCACCGCCTTTTTTAGCAATGCCTGTTCATAAGCAGAATAGAGAGCTAACTCTGTAGAGAAAGAAGCACAGTGTATGCACCAAGCTAGCAAACATTGGAAACAGGCATCTGTTCTTTGGGTAGCACTGCTATTGTCTCTCATCTTCTGTAGCGGTTGCGGAAGTCAGGTGCAACAGAGCGATCCACGTTTGAGATATTTTGTGGTCATAGATGTACGCATTCTCATTGAGGGCAATCAAGCCCAAGTGATCGGAGAAGTTGTGAATCATGGGACAGCGCATTTTCCATTCGATGTTACTATGCAGGCCACACTGACTGATATGCAAGGGAACGTGATCGGCGGGGCGGGTGGAACT
>DAICZM010000589.1 GCA_027311145.1 Ktedonobacterales bacterium | reverse complement strand
GCAATGTGCTGCTACCACGCGGTTTTCTGCCCTATCGCCTGTTATACGCCTATGATAAGTATGATGAGAGCATACCGAGCGAGGGCAATCAGCAGGTACGTGTGCGCCCTGTCAACCTGACGTTGGGCACGGCAAACGATATGGCGGCCCTACTGGCCATCGAGGTCGCCTGTTTCGAGCCACTCTGGCGGTATGATGCGACGGCCTTTCTCGATATCGCGGCCACGCACCCTTACTTTGTGGTGGCAGAGTCTAATGGCATCGTGGTCGGCTATCAGTATAATGCCGTCGATGGTGAAGCGGGCTACCTGATACGCATCGCTGTGCATCCTTCAGCTGGCCGACAAAGCATAGGGGCGCGCCTGATGGCTGAAGCCATTCACTTCTTTCAACGGGAGCGCGTGTTGCGCATCATGCTCAATACGCAGGATGATAATGCACATGCCCATCGCCTCTATGAATGGTTTGGCTTTATCCGTCTGCCACAAGTGGGGTTTGTGTTGCGCCAACACTTATAGCAAGCCGATCAGCGGGCGCACCGTGAGAGGGCCAGTTTTGTTCTTCACCTGTAAGGGCACGGCAGCACCCACCTGCACATAGCGATAGACCTGGATAAAGGTCGATTCGTTGATCAGAATATTGTTATCCGAGGCGTTGCTCTGGAGACGTGAGGCCACATTGACGACATCGCCAATCGCCGTGTAGTTTTGCATGCGATCTAGCGACCCCACGTTGCCAACCGTCGCGAGGCCTGTGTTGACGCCAAAGCCGAAAGAGACATGCAGTTCCTGTGGCTGCGAATGCTGATATTCCTGGACGGCCAGGCGCATCTTCCACGCCGCTCGCACGGCCCGTAAAGCATGGTTTCTCTGCACAAGCGGAGCATTGAAAATGGCCATCAGCGCGTCCCCCTGGAAGGCTGTCAAGGTGCCTTCTTCTTCCCAAATCGCCTCGCACATGATTTTCAGGTAGCGGTTAATCAGGTTCATGACCTCTTCGGGGGCCATACTCTCGCTCAGGCGTGTGTAGCCGCGAATATCGGCAAAGACGACCGAGATTTCTTTGGTTTCGCCACCTAGATTGAGGGCCATTGGGTCTTTAATCAGTTGCTCGACGACGTTCGGGTGTACGTAACGTTCAAATATTCTGCGAATCTGCTTGGCCTGCGCTTTCGAGCGTTTCAACTCGGTGCTGTCATCAATGACCAGTGCCAGACCAACGTGTGCGTGTTGCTGATCGCGCAGAGACGAGACATAGAAGGTAAGGCTTACTATACCGCGTCCGGGCAGTTCACAGTCAATCGAATTGGGAACGATAGTGCCGTGATCGTGCTGGTTGATCGCGCGTTGCAGCAGATCGACCAACCCTAACTGTGGGAATATGTTAAAGATGCTGTAGTGTTTGCCAATTATGTTTTGTATATTCAGGCCAAGAATAGCGGCGGCGGCTGGATTAAAGGTTTTAATCGTTCCAGTTGCATCGGTGGTAATCACGCCATTAGCGATAGAATGGAAGATATTGTCCATATATTGGCGATCTTCGTTCACCTGTGTGAAGAGACGCGCATTATCGATGGCGATAGCCGCCTGGTTGCAGAACGTGATCAGCAGATCGCGATGCTTTGGCCCGAAGAGATTGGCATTAATGCGACTATCGACATAGACCGCTCCGATGCAGTTGTTGCGCACAATCAGCGGGACGCACATAATCGAGCGGATGTTATAGGCCATGATGCTTTCAGAGGCTCTGAGGGCGGAATCCATCTGGGCATCATCGGAGAGCAGTGCCTGCCGCGTCTGAATCACGCGCTTGACGGTGCTGCGGCTGATGTTAAACGCGCTTTCCGAGATAGTGCGGGCCTCTTTATCGCGTGCAATCGTGAACTCTAATTCGTTGGTTTGCGGATTGACAAGCATCAGGAAGCCACGTTCCGCGTTGACTACTTCGATGACGCGGTCCATTACCAGACGTAAGACCTCGTCGAGTTGAAGTGAGGAGTTGAGAGCCTGCGCGATGCCATACAGGGTTTCCAGTTCATTGTGCTGTCGTGTCAGCGTAGAAATATGCGTGGCTAATGCCTCGCGCTCACGTTCAAAATTATTGTTCAGGGCTTGTGCATTGTTCTGGTCCGCTCCTGGTTGTGCTTGCAGGACCTGCTGTAATGCCTGATTGAGCCGACCTAGCTCTAAATCCGCCATCCGACTCATATAGAGCGAGTCGGTCAGCAGGCGCACGCGGGGATCGGTTCCTTCGCTGGCATATCTGCCCTCTACTGCAACTTCCAGTTTGTGTGTATGTTCGTGCAAAGCACGCGAAATGCGCACGAGCGTCTCGCCAATTGCGCGCAGTTCGTTGCCTGTTTTCCACGACCAATCGGGTGATACAGCCACGTCGTTCCCTCCATGCTTTAACATGATGCTCTGAAGTCTCGTTTGATTATAGCACATATCAACTGCGCAGTATGGCCTGGATGGATAGAATGCTCGTAACGCCCTTTGGAACCGCTTGTAACCTGTAAATGTTGGAAAATCTGCAAGGGTACGACGGGCAACCACAAGGGTCACACGGAGAGGTTTTTGGACCCATCACCACGGGAATGGGAACAGACGGGCAAC
>DAICZM010000588.1 GCA_027311145.1 Ktedonobacterales bacterium | reverse complement strand
ATCGCACCCCGCTCTGGCCGATCTTGATTGCGCTCCTCTCGCTCATTTTCGGCAAAAGTGACTTTTTTGCGCGCATGTTGCTCTGCATACTTGACGCGGGAACATGCGTGCTGATCTCTCTCTTTGCGCGTGATCTCTTTCAACATCGCGTGGGTATCATCATTGGCATCATCGCCGCACTTGACCCGACGCTGTATATCTATACAGGCTGGCTCTATACTGAAACGTTGTATACCTTCTTGCTCTTCGCTTTCTGCTACACCCTCTATCGCTTACAACGCCGTTTTCGCCTGCGCACAGTAGTGCTAAGCGGTGCGCTCGTTGGACTACTCTCGCTCACACGCCCAAATGGCTTGCTGGTTCTCTTGCTTGGCATAGCTTGGCTTGCAGTAATGGGTTGGTTGCTACGCCACTCCTGGCGACAAATACTCAGCGGTACACTCTTGATGGCCGTAACCGCCTGTATGCTGATCGCACCCTGGACGGTACGCAACTATGAGGTCTCACATAGTTTTGTTCCCGTCGCAACTGGCGATGGTACGGTGCTGCTTGGGGCATACAATAACGCGATCCTCAATACGCCTGGCTACCAGGGATCGTGGGTGAACCCTTTGCGCTCTAGCCCAAAAATTGCGTATGCTTTCCCACTCCTCACCTGCAATGCTCCCTGCGAGGTTGCGCGTGAAACAGCCTTCCGCGATGCCGCTATTCAATGGATCAAGACACATCTCGCAGCTATGCCTTACGTGCTAGCCATGCACCTTGTCAACATGTGGCAACCAATCGCACCAGAGGCCGATATGCCCATCTATCGTTTCCCCTATCAGTTCTCTTCAAAGCTGGTGCTAGTCGTACTCAACCTTTTCGCCTGGCCTATCTACGCACTCGCCTTATATGGGTTGATTATGACGCGCGGGAAATGGCGTGAATTGCTTTTTGTCTACCTGATACTGCTTTTCACGATCCTGGAAAACCTGATTTTTTATGGCAGTCCGCGTTTCCGCGCTCCTATCGAACCGCTATTGCTCTTGTTGAGCGCGGGAGCGTTCTGGTGGATTGCGCACAACACGCTTGGCACACCATTAGGTCACCGTGCGGGGGCGGTACTGAATCGCTTCAGCAACATGATTCGCAGCAATCTGGTCGCTACACGCGAGATCAGCAATTGTGCGAGAGAGCTTTAACACACGATGGAAAGCCCGCGCTGAGAGATGCAACTGCTGCATAGCAGCCTTGAGCAACTTTTCCGCTGAAGGCTCGACAGCGCAGAAATCGCGCACCTCAGCAGGTCCCATCTCAGCATTACAGGTCAGCTTAGAACCCACGAAACGTCGAAGTTGGCGGTCACGTGCCTCTTGCACACGCTTGCGAATAGTTGCCGAGTTCTCAACAGTGCGCTTATCCGCCAGTTTCTCATAATCCACACGCGGAACCTCGACATGAATATCAATGCGATCAAGCAATGGACCGCTAATACGTTTCTGGTAGCGCATAATCGATGTTGGCGAACAAGTACATTCACGCACAGGATCACCATAGTAGCCACAGGGACAGGGGTTCATTGACGCGACAAGCATAAAATTGGCAGGATAGGTAATTGTGCCCTGCGCACGTGAGATCGTGACCAGCTTGTCTTCAAGAGGTTGACGCAACACCTCAAGCACACTTTGTCCAAATTCCGGCAACTCGTCCAGAAACAGGACGCCACGATGAGCCAGGCTGATCTCGCCTGGGCGTGGGATACGCCCGCCGCCGACAAGGCCCGCGTGACTGGTTGTATGGTGAGGAGAGCGGAAGGGACGTTGCAAGACTAGAGGCACATCAGAGGGCAACATGCCACTGACGCTATAGATTTTCGTCACATCCAACGCTTCTTCTATGGCCATGCGCGGCAGAATAGAGGGTGTGGTGCGCGCCAGCAATGTCTTACCGGAGCCAGGCGGGCCGCTCATCAAGACATTATGCCCTCCGCTTGCCGCAACTTCTAAAGCACGTTTGACATGCTCCTGCCCACGCACAGAAGACATATCCTGAAGATAAACGGCCTCTTTCGCATTATCGAGGATATGCGGGTCACGTTGATATGGTTCGATACGCCGCTCGTCATTGAGATGGGCAACCAGTTGACCAAGCGTCTCGACCGGATAAACTGTCACACCCTCGACCAGCGTAGCCTCAATCGCATCAACGGCAGGCACAAAGACCGCTTTGACATGCTTCTCACGCGCCAAAGCAACCATCGGCAAAATACCGTTGGTGTGACGCACGCTGCTATCCAGCGAGAGTTCGCCGAGGAAGAGATACTCGTCGATCTGCTCATCACGAGTAATCTGCCCAGACGCCAACAAAATCCCTATGGCTATAGGAAGATCGTAGGCGGGGCCTTCTTTACGCAGATCGGCGGGAGCGAGATTGACCGTGATGTGCTTAAAAGGGAAAAGACAACCGCTGTTTTTGATGGCAGCCTTGACGCGCTCTTTCGCTTCATTTACGGCTGCATCGGGGAGACCTACAATCATAAATGCTGCCAGGCCATTGGAAATATCAACCTCGACCTCGACCAGCGCGCCATCGAGACCAATGACTGCACAGCTTCGTGCCATTGCCAACATACCACATAACTCCTCTTTGATAG
>DAICZM010000587.1 GCA_027311145.1 Ktedonobacterales bacterium | reverse complement strand
GCTTCAACCCGACTGTATCCTGGTAGACTCTCGTACAGGCTTCAACGAATGGGGCGCATTTTCTCTGCTGAGGGCGGCAGATAAGGCCATTGTGTTTCTCTATCCCAATGAACAGAATACACAGGGCATCAATCTGCTCCTTCAGGCACTTGCGGGTAAGGTGCAGATCTCTATTGTGTTCTCGCCCGTTCCATTGTTGGGTGGGGTAGGACAAGAGCTGGTGCAACGCCAATGGAAAGCACTACAAACTGGCGGCCAGAGACAAGAAGAAGAGACTGAACAGGTGTATCCCGTTGAAGAACTGGCAGAGCCGATCATTATTCCCTATATTAATGGTATCGCACTTGCCGACACATACCCAGTTTCTGAGTTTGAGTCGTTTTATGCTCCTATTGCCAATATTATTGAAAATGAGGAAACAACAGCCAGCTATGTGCGTAATTATTTAAGTAAACCCGATGAACGTGCTCGTATCGTCAACAGCCTACGTTTTCCTGAGATTCCTGAGAATGCAGTTAAGGCAACTGAACTTGGTAGAATGTTTCAACGCACAAATGATTTTGATCGTTTTTTAGATAGTACTACCTGTCTTATACGTGGCAGAAAAGGCACTGGCAAATCTGCACTATACTGGCTTTTACTTAAATACAAGGAAGATGCCTATAAACTGGCACATGAACGCTTGAAGAACGTTTCCAGTTTTTCAGGACACGGAGCGTTTACTCAGCGTCCCACTCGCGGCGAATTTCAGCAGATTGCGCAAGCAATTGAGCAGTATAATAGCTCATGGGAAGCTTTCTGGCGACACTATCTTGTGCTGCGATTACATATGCACGGTCTACTGAAACATCTTCTTTCGGGTGGCAAGAGTAACAAATATGTAGATTTACGTCAACTTTTAAAAAACATTCCAAACACATCACAAGACCTTTGGGGGGCAGAGTATTTGGCAACGATACTAGATATGCTAAAGCACCCTGAGTTAGATACGTTAGCACAAGATTTATTCGGTGAGTTTGATGGACGACAACGAGAACAAGAGCAATCTCTCTGGCTACTCTATGATGATCTGGATGAAGATTTGCACGATAGTATTCGCAATGATGCTCTCATTGGTCTGTTTCAGCTTATCCAAACCAGCGATGCACGCAAGCTGACACACCTACGCTTCAAAATATTTTTGCGCGAGGATATCTGGCAACGGCTCAACTTTACCAATAAGAGTCACTTAAACGGGCGCGATATTCTGTTACAATGGACAAAAACGGATTTCTTGCGTATGGCACTACGCCAGGCACTCCTTTCAGAAGAGTTTAAGCAGTTGGTTGAGCGCACTATACCCTTCCAGAGCCTTGAGCAAGCTAGCGATGAAACAGTTGAAAGGGCATTACAATTGCTCTGGGGCAATCACCTGACACGTAATGCCAAGTCTAGTCTTGTCTCGAACTGGATATATAACCGTCTGACCGATACAAGCAATACGACCTTTCCGCGCAGTTTCAACCGTTTGTTGCATGTCGCGTGCGAAGTAGAGAAGAGAGCCTTACAGACAAAAACTACATCATCGAGTGAATCAGCAATGGATCGTCTCCTGCGCCAGAGTGCGCTAAACGAAGGTTTACGTATAGCTTCGCAACAACGCTGTCAAGATATGCGTGAAGAATATCCAGAGCTACAAGCGTTTTTTGACGTGCTAAGAAATGCTCCCATGTTTCCCACAAAAAAAGAATTACAAGGGTTGTGGGAGCAGTGCCAGCGTCCTTATACGACATTCGAGAATTTCGTTGAAACAATACGTAGCATTGGTCTAATCACTTTACGCCCGAGGGAACAAGACTATCGTTTCGCAGAAATTTATACGTATGGCTTTGAAATGAAACGCAGAACAGGATACCAATAGATTTGACAGATAAGATTTCATTTATAAAAGATGTTGGTAAGAGTGAAGTGACGCGCATCGCCGTGCTGGTCTCCGGCAGCGGCAGCAACCTGCAAGCCTTGCTCGATGCCAGCGAGCAGGGATGCCTCCCTGGCGTTGAGATTGCCCTGGTTGTAAGCAATCGGGCTGACGCGCAAGGCTTGCAGCGTGCCCTCAAACATAAAATTCCCGCCCTCTACCTGCCCTGGAAGCAGCGTGAAGAGGCCGAGCGCAAGCTGAGCGCGCTCATATCCGTTTTCCAAATCGACCTGCTCGTGCTGGCGGGCTGGATGCGCATCTTTACGCCTGATTTTGTGCGTCAGTTTCCGCAACGCATTATCAACTTGCATCCCGCCTTGCTCCCTGACGAAGTCAACAGCAACACCTACATGACCAGTAGCGGCTACGCGATACCAGCCTTGCGCGGCCTGCATGTCGTGCAAATGGCCCTCGACGCCTGCCTGCCCATGACAGGTAGCACGGTTCACTATGTTGTGCCGGAAGTCGATGCTGGACCAGTCATCCTGCGCGCCGAAGTGCCCATCCTACCGGGCGATAACGAGGAAACACTTCACGAACGCATCAAGCGCGAGGAGCATCGCCTGATTGTCGAGGCAGTACAAATGTGGCCTCTTCCCACAAGCCATTTCTGATACTTTATTTTAGCTCATTCGTTTTGATATCATAGAGCAATTACAAGAAAATTGATGTATAATGACA
>DAICZM010000586.1 GCA_027311145.1 Ktedonobacterales bacterium | reverse complement strand
ACCTAGAGCCGCGACATAGAGCAGATCAGGATTGGTGGGATGGATGCGGATTTTGCCGATGTGGCGAGTTTCCGCTAATCCCAGATGGCTCCAGGTCTTGCCGCCATCGGTTGATTTATAGATACCATCACCGTGTGAGACGTTACCGCGAATACTTGTCTCGCCCATGCCGACGTAGATCACGTTTGGGTCGGATGGTGCGACGGCAATTGCACCGACAGACGCACGCTTGAAAAAACCGTCGGAGATATTTTCCCAGTAGATACCCCCATCAGTACTTTTCCAGACACCGCCGCCCGTCGAACCAAAATAAAATATCTGCTGATTGATGGGGTCTGCTGCGACTGCAACGACGCGCCCGCCACGATAGGGTCCGATGGAACGCCATTGTAGCGAAGAGAAGAGCTGTGGGGTGCTATCGCCATTTGTATCGGATTGGTGAATAGAACTCAAGAGCGAACTCCTTCCAATGTTTGTGACGTAACAGTGATCTGAGAACCTTGATCTACTGCTTTTTCTACTCTATACTATAGATGTGAGACGGGAAATCTCACAAGAACACAGGAAGGGAGACCAAAAGAGCGTGAGAGTGGTAATCCTGGCAAGAAGGCGGAAGGAGTAACAACGACAGCTAGTAAATGCTCATCAGGAACAGAGAGTGTTCTGAAGAGACGTAAGATCACGAAGATCGTTTGTCAATGTTCTCTAGCATGCGCTGATCTTGTCACCTATAACATTCCAGGCAACCCCCTGTAAGGTAGCTTGACTACCTAGCAAAGGAGTACTCCCTTGGGCTATTGCTAAGGCCGATGTCACATCACTATGATGAACATCGGCCTTTTGATGCTCTTTTTTATCCTTCTCATGGAAGCCCGGCATCATGTAACGGGTCGCACATGACATGTGACTGGGTAGTATATGTATTTATGAGAGGATTTTAGCCGTATAAGAGGTACTTTGTCCAGCCCCGCTGGTGATGCCGCCGTGATGCTGTTTGAACAGATCACTGTTGGTATAGTCGGCGAGAGAGGCTTCAGACTCCCAACGGGAAACCGCCGTGACGCTGCCATCTTCCGCTGTCCAGAGTTCTAGTCCTAGAAATCCGTTGAACTGCTTCATGCCGGGCATGGCTTTTTCAAAGCCACGTAAAGCCATCTGAAGGTGTTCTGCCGGGACCTGTATTTTATTGACGATCACAAGCATTGGTGTTTTAGCTCCTTGTTCGTGCGAATGGGTACTGCTGCGTCTCGTTTGACGAAGTAGATACAGCATTATTATAAGCTATAGTGACAAGGCATATCCTGTGTGAGGGGTTGAGCAAGGGCAATTTGTTGGGGTGAGGGAACGGCGGGAATAAGCGTTGCATGAGATGGGTTATAGAGCAGTAGGAAGCGATAATGCTTTGGATGAGGAAAGTCATTGGAAGCATTATCGAATCGAATGATGGTAAGCAAACAAGAGGGAGTGTTAGCGGTATTATGTCGGCAATTCCAGAAAATTATGCAGATTTGTTGCACACGACGGCATTGGCCCATGTGGCAACAATCGGACCAAATGGCGAGCCACAGAATAATCCAGTCTGGTTTGATTGGGATGGAGAGCATCTTCTGTTTAGCCAGACGAAAAATCGTCAGAAATATCGCAATGTGCGGCGTGAGCCGCGTGTGGCGATTTCGATTGTAGACCCGGCGAATCCCTATCGCTATCTTGAGATTCGTGGCAAAGTGGTGCGTATTGATGAGGACCAGAATAACGCATTCATCAATGCGATGGCGAAGAAATATATCAACCAGAATGTCTATCCCTGGCATAATGCGGGTGATGAACGTGTCGTGGTCATTATTGAACCTGAACACGTTACAAAAATGGGCTAGTATCCACTAGACAGGTGTGATATAATTGTTTTATGCTGTATGGTGCATTGTTGCTCAGAGTAGATTGTCTATTAGAAGCGGCGCGATACAGAAATATGTTGAAGAGGGATAAAAGCATCCCTGGAATTGGAAGTATCAAATGGCTTTAAGTGATCAAATTCTGTATTGCCGTGATTGCAATCAAGAGTTTACGTTTACCGTTGGCGAGCAAGAGTTTTATGCGAGCCGCGGTCTGACCAATGCGCCGACACGCTGCCCCGAGTGCCGTCAGGCCCGCAAGCAGTCCTCGCGCGGAGGCCAGGGTTCTTATGGTGGTGGAAACCGTGGTGGAAGCGGCGGCGGCGGTGGCTATCGCGACCGCGAAGAGCGTCAGATGTATAGTGCCACATGCGCAAGCTGCGGCAAAGAGGCTCTCGTGCCATTCCAGCCTCGCGATGACCGACCCGTGTATTGCAGCGATTGCTATCGCTCGCAGAGTTCTGGTCGCTCAAACGACCGCCGCTCACGCTGGTAGTCGCATGACAGAAATTGTGGTAAAACCTGGCGATTCGTTTGAAGTTGCACTCAAACGCTTCAATCGAAAAGTACAGGAAGCAGGCATTCTGTCAGAAGCGCGCAGGCGCAGGCATTATGAAAGCCCACAGGCGCGGCGCAAACGCAAAGCGGAAGCGCAGCGTCGGCGGCGTCGCCGCGTCAGCTAGCCACTCGCTCTGATCAATATGAGTCATCCCCAATTTTTCTGAATCCGCTCCAGATGATTGATGAAAGAAGCAA
>DAICZM010000585.1 GCA_027311145.1 Ktedonobacterales bacterium | reverse complement strand
ATGTATGCTCAACTTGATAAGATACCCAGTGCAGGTGATACTATTGAGTTTGAGGCATTGACGTTGACTGTGCTGGCAACACGGGGGCGGCGTATCACGAAAATACGTGTTGTGCGTACGCAGGTCTCGGCTTCGCAAGCTCTTGGGCAGGGCAAGACGGATCTGATACTGTTGCCTGCGCCAGGAGAGCACATTGAGCAGGTGGATCAAGAAAAAGAGCTACCAGCAGAGGAAGCACCACGTTATCAATATCGGGGAGCGTGAGCGATGATAGAGCAGCTGTCGGGATTGCCCGTATTCCCAATGTCGGTGCGTGTAGTGGAGGTTGGGCCGCGTGATGGTTTGCAGAATGAACATATGCCAATTCCAACGGAGCAGAAAATACGTTTTATTCGCTTGCTGGCTGAAGCCGGGCTGGAGGTCATTGAAGCCACCTCTTTTGTCAGTCCACGGGCGATCCCACAGCTAAGTGATGCGAGTGCGGTGATGGCAGCCTGTAAAGCTGTGCCAAAGACACAGACAAGGTATACTGTTTTAGTGCCAAATATGAAGGGTATGGAGCGTGCGCTATTGGCTGGTGTGCGCTCCATCGCGGTTTTTACCGCCGCTAGTGAAAGTTTTACGCGCCATAATATTCGTGCGACGATAGCGGAGAGCCTGGAGAATTTTCGTCCGGTGGTTGCTCTGGCAAAACGTGAGGGTATCGCGGTGCGTGGCTATATCTCAACCGTATTTGGCTGTCCGTATGAGGGAGCGGTAGACCCGTATGCAGTGCTGGCCGTAGCGCATGCGTTGTTAGAGATGGGTGCTGAAGAGCTTTCGCTAGGCGATACGATTGGTGTGGCAACGCCAAAGCAGGTGCGAGAGGTGCTAGCATTGCTAGTGGGAGAAGGAGCAATCCCGCTTGATCGGCTGGCGGTGCATTTTCATGATACACGTGGCACAGCTCTGGCGAATGTCTTGATGGCGTTACAGATGGGTATTCACATTGTAGATGCTTCCGCGGGAGGATTTGGTGGCTGCCCGTATGCGCCAGGGGCGGCGGGCAATCTTGCGACGGAAGATGTGTTGTACATGCTACATGGGATGGGTATTCAGACCGGGGTTGATCTGGAGAATGTTGTGGCAGCAACGCGTACAATCGCGCCTTATCTCGGTCATATGCCGACGAGCAAGTATTTTCAGGCCCATGAGGCGAGTTTGTTGCTTGGCGAAGAGCCACATGCGTAGCCAGGCAGGAGAAATTCTTATAGCCATAAAATTGTGATGAGAGGTCTAAAAGCCAGGGGCGTCGTGAGCCTATGCACGACGCCCCTGGCTTTTATTTGGCATGGGTTTGTAAGTATGTGATAGCGGCGATTATTTGTGTGTCAGTGCCTTGCAGAATCTGAAGTTGAGTCATATTGCTGGCATTTTCGTCGGTTGGTGTGAGAGGGACAGCATTGGTGGGTAGTTGGACGGTAATGTCAGGTGAGATTTTGGTTTGGCGGATAAATTGTCCATCGGGTGTGAGCCATTCCTGGGTTCCAAGCAGAATAGCAGAGCCGTCGGAGAGCGTAAACTGTTGAAGGACAGTGCCGGTCCCAAAAGTTTTCACGCCAATTAATGTTGCGCGCTTATTATCTTTTAATGCGCCAGAAACGATCTCGGCTGCGCTGGCGGTATTTTCGTTAATCAGTACTACAATTGGGCTGGTGGTATCTACCGTGTTGCCGGTAACTGCAATGGGTGTACGTTGTCCGCTGCTATCCTGTTCCAGAAGCACATTGCCGCTAGGAATAAACAGACTGGCGGTATCAATAGCTTCGCTCAGATAGCCACCGGGGTTATCGCGCAGATCAAGGAGAATTTTGGTGGCACCTAGCTTTTTGGCCTGAAGGAGCAAATCTTTGAGCTGGCTGGAGACGCCATTAGCAAACTGTACGATCTGGATATCGGCGATATGATCTTCAGCGATATAGTGCATCAGGACATTGGGGACGCTGATTTCTGCGCGCACGATAGTGAAGGTGAGGGTTTGTTGTGTGCTGGGCCGCTGGATAGTGATAGCTACGCTTGTGCCAGCTTTGCCCTGAATGAGCGTGCTGACATCAGCAATGGTCTTGCCAATAGTACTGGTTCCATTGACGGCGACCAGGATATCGCCGTGTTTCAGGCCAGCTTTCTCGGCTGGTGAACCGGGAATGGGGGCGGTAATAATGAGTTGTTTTGTTGTTTGGTTTTGGCTGAGGTAAATCCCAATGCCTGTAAAAGAGCCACTGAGCTGCTGGTTTTCCGATTGTACCTGGCTGGGTGTTAAGAAGCGGGTATGTCCGGTGTCGTGAAGGGAATCGACCATGGCCTGGATGGCACTATACGACATCTGTTTGTAATTTACGGCTTTGCGATCCACATAGTTTTGATCGACGATGTGCCATGCCTGTTGGAAGAGTTGCGCGTATTGGCTAGACTGGCTGCTTTGTGTAAAGGAGCCAATGGTATAGAATTGGTTGCCAAACCAGCCGCCGGCAAAAGCTAAAAGGATGAGAGATGCTACGATGATAGTGCGGCCAAGAGGTCTGTTTTTGCGTTGTGGGTGGGCAGCAGGCTGTGGCAATTGAGCAAATTGGCGTGTAAAGCCCTCCTGTTCGACGGGTGCAGAAGGTGTATAAGATGGATCAACATGATAGAAAAGTTCCTGGT
>DAICZM010000584.1 GCA_027311145.1 Ktedonobacterales bacterium | reverse complement strand
ATGGCACCTACATTGCTTCGGGGTCCGATGATAATATTATACAGGTCTGGGAGGCGAGTAGTGGAGAATTTTTACGCACCTATGATGGCCATTCTACTGAGATGACGACGCTGATGTGGTCGCCTGATGGCACCCGCATTGCTTCGGGGTCAGGGCGCGACCCCGTACACGTTTGGGAGGCAAGTAGTGGTCGCTTGTTGCGAACCTATGGTGGCCGCTTTAGTTGGATAACGACGCTGATGTGGTCGCCTGATGGCACCCGCATTGCTTCTGCATCATATCATAATATCGTAGAGATCTGGGAGGCAAGTAGTGGACGTTTGCTGTACACTTATGGTGGCCATTACAGTTGTGTGGAGACACTGATGTGGTCACCTGATGGTACCATGATTGTTTCAGGGTCAAGGGATAGCACTGTGCAGATTTGGCAAGCTGTGTGATACAGGAAGTTTGAATGGCTTTGGTTGTGTAAGATTCTGAGGTAGACCCAGGATACGTGTAAATTTCTATCAGAAGGAAACTTACGCTCAGAATTCTGTCATATTGAGAGATATCCTGCTCTCGCTAACACTGATGAGAACGTAGCTGGCCAAAAATCGGCCAACGACCCGGAAAAAAGAGCTTTTGCAACGGCATTCTGCAGTGAAATTGAGAATACTGTTTTGCTGTGAGAGATTTTCGCACGTATCCTGGGCCTACCTCACCATCGCACGCGCCGCCATCATGCTCAGGCCGCCCCTCGCCTCACACAGTTGGTCGGCTTAACGCTTCTGCGCTTCGTCCCCCGATTCCCTGTCCGGTTGACGCTTCGCCTCGACCCCTGTCGCCCGCACATCTTCTCCCCCTGCGAGGCTGCCTGACTCCTCTCTTCCTTCCCCTCCACATCCTTGGAAACGCTTTCCTGCGTGCCGCCCTCCCGTTTGCAAAAATGTGACGGACATCCAGTAGCAAATTCCCTCTTGCACATACAGCATCATAGCTTTATACTGTTGCTACATCCCAGCAATAATACCCTGTTGCGGATACACAATATCCTTTCTGTGATTGAAGATAATGGCAATGGCTAGATAGTGGGGAACGTTATCGTGACCATCAGTGCTACCCTCCCTCATGCGGGTCAGACCGTTTATGTACGCAATCGCCCGGCGTTGGTGCGTTCAGTTGAAGATTATCATCATCCCAGTATGGCAACATTGCATACTGTGCTGGTCGAGTATATTGATGGCTGGTCACATCCCAGCAGCGACTTTCTCATTTGGGAGCGCGAACGCGGTGCGAAAGTGATGCATGGTATGACTGTTCCTCGTATCGATCAAGCCGATCAGCCACCTGATCATCCCAACTTGCTACGTGCCTTCCTATGGGCGAACCAGTGGAGTGCAGTCAATCGGCTAGCGGATCGGCAAGAGGATGATGAGCGACAATTGCAGCTGATCTCTCCATGGCAAAGTGCTGTGCAGGTCGAGGATTATCAATTGTATCCTGTCCTCAAGGCGTTACTCATGCCGCGTATTTCCCTGCTCCTCGCCGACGATGTTGGCCTTGGTAAGACCATTGAGGCTGGGCTTATTCTCTCCGAGCTCTTTGTGCGCCGACGCATCCGGCGCGTGCTGATTGTCTGTCCAGCTTCATTACAATTGCAGTGGCGCGATGAAATGCGCGAAAAATTCCATCTTGATTTTACCATTGTTGACCGCGACGAGACATTTCGCTTACAGCGAGACATTGGGGTGGATAGCAACCCCTGGGCATCTTACCCACGCATTATTACCTCAATGGACTACTTGCGACAGAAAGATGTGCTGGCATCCTTCAATGCTGGTACGCGTCGCATCTCTGGTCATTTCGAGGCCATTCTGCCCTGGCAGATGCTGGTTGTTGATGAAGTGCATAACCTGGCTCCTTCTAACTATGGTGATAATAGCGACCGATGTGAGATGTTGCGGCGTATCACACCGTTGTTTGAACATCGTCTTTTCCTCTCAGCAACACCGCATAATGGTTACACCGTCTCGTTTACCGGGCTCCTTGAACTGCTTGATCCAGTACGTTTTCAGCAAAATGCACGGCTCACCGAGCAAGATCATCAGCAAATCGCGCTCACAATGGTGCGTCGCCTCAAACAAGATCTGTCGGAAGAGGGCGAAGAGGAGCGTTTCGCTCCCCGCGATGTCCACGGCATTTCTGTCCCTATACAGGGGACGGAGAAGCAATTGTTTGATGCGCTGCGCGCCTATCGTGATGCCTTACATAGACAACTTGGCAAAGACGGTAAGCGTGAGCAGCATCTGGGCGGTTTTTTGATGAAGTTGCTCACCAAGCGTCTACTCTCAGGCTCATATGCCTTTGCCCGTACATGGTGGCAACACGTCGAGGGATTGCAATTAGAGGAGCGTGACAGTGTCGATGTAGCCGAATATTCCATTGACCGAGCAGAACTGGCAATCAACGATGACGAGGAACGTGCTCAGCGCGAAGAGGACGCTATCAAGCAAACGGGTGTATGGCTCAAACGATACGCAGAACCACTCGCCAAACAGCGAGAAGCCGTCAGCACCTGTCTGATACAATTGGGATGGAGCGTCAACGCACTCCAACTAGGATTGAGTAAGCTTGCTCCGCTGCCGACCGATGCGCGGTGGGAAGCATTGTTAGAGTGGATCAACACTCACTTAAAACATGGTCATACGTTACGAG
>DAICZM010000583.1 GCA_027311145.1 Ktedonobacterales bacterium | reverse complement strand
GTATCAAGCAGGCTCTCGCTCTCCATGAGCCGGAAGCTCTCGTTGTGCCATATCTGTTGCCAGCCGTCACCGACTCGCGCTACATCGTGCCCAAAGGCGTCATTGCCTATGGTTTTGACCCAATGCGACCGGAACCCGGCTGGCCTTCGCCGCAACAGATGGCACATGGGCATGACGAGCGCATCTCGCTGGCGAATATTGCCTTTGGGTTACATGTGCTATATGATGCCGTGCTGCATATCAGTAGATGATCGTGTGTCATACCTGGCATGCGCGCAGTTACGAAAGTTTTGTTTGCTGGCGGATAAATGTGCCAATCTGCCCAATGGCTTGCTGACCTTCTGGTAAGACGGAGGCGAAAGCCTGAAAGACGTGCCACATGCCTTCCCAGACCGTAAATTGAACGGGCACATTCGCAGCCTGCGCATGTTCCGCGATGATGTTGGAATCATCTAATAGCACTTCGTCGTTGCCGACGTGGATCAGCAGAGGCGGTAAGCCATGTAGATCGGCATACGCTGGCGAGATGAGTGGATTATGGGCATCTTCCCCGCCTGTGTACAGGCCGACTACGAATTGAATGGCGGGCGCGGAAATCCAAGGATCTGCCTCCGCTCGTGTCGTGCGACTTGCCCCGATGCCTACCAGATCGGTCCAGGGAGAAAGCAGGACGGCGGCAGCAGGCTGAGGAAGCCCATTTTGCCGAATTGAAAGCAAGGTTGCCAGTGTCAAACCACCGCCGGCTGAGTCTCCACCGATAATGATATGTTCTGGCTTGATGCCATTTGTCAGTAGCCATTGGTACGTGGTGCGTGCATCATCAATGGCTGCCGGATAGACATGTTCTGGGGCCAGGCGGTACTCGATCAAGAGGACGCGCAGCCCAGAGGCGGCACTGAGACGGGCAGCCAGATCGCGGTGCGAAGCACACGAGCCAAGAGCGTAAGCTCCGCCATGGAGATAGAGGAGAACACGCTCGGCATCAGAATCAGGACGGCTGATCCATTCTCCTGACACACCATTGATGGCAACCTTTTCGACATGTGTTCCCTCTGGAAGTGGAATGGGATGCCCCACATAATGCTCAACAAGGACATCTAGAGCGGCACGTTGCTCTGGTAGCGGTGCTGGTGGAGCATTTTTGAGTGTGAGTAAATAGGAGCGAATGGGCAGGCTTTCGGAACTGGGCATGGATGAACCTCCTCGTTCAATGGGGTATCGGTGAATAGCATGCTTGCTATTCCAAGGTCATTGTAGGCTCTGCTTGCTGAGATGTCAAGGAATGACACTATGAGAGCATTGCGTAAAGCAGAGGCACAATCTGTGTATTGGCCTCTAGATTCCATTGACGATAGGCTTTGAGCGTTGTGGACATGTCTTGTATCTGCTTGGGATTATGGATGAGCGAGGTTATCAGCTTGCGTTGCTCTGCGGGCTGAAGGGTAACCCAACCCAGACCATGCCGTTGAATAAAGGCCAGGTTGGCCTGCTCTTGTCCAGGGATGTAGGCCGAGGCAATAAAGGGTTTGCCGAGCATGACCGACTCGAAGAGCATGTTAGGACCAGCTTTGCCCATCACTACATCGGCCGCACTCATAAACCACGCAATCTCTTTTGTATAAGGAAGCACGGCAACATCGCCTCTCCCTTTATATTTTTCTTGTAATGCGCGATTTGTGCCTGCCGCCAAAATGATCTGTACCCGTCCCGCGAGGTCGCTAGCGGTTAAAATATTTTCAACTGTTTGGGTAATGTGCGCCGCTCCCTCGCCACCACCTTGTAAAAAGATGGTAAAGCGACTGGGGACAAGGTTGAGCTTTTGGAGTTGTGCGTCTCGTTCCTCCTGACTTGCTAAAAAGGCCTGTGCGAATTGAGCGCGCACGGGCCAGCCGACAAGATGCAGGCGTTCCGCCGCGAAGCCGGCCGTGAGAGCCTGCTGATAGGTTTCTCGTGTAGGGGCAAACGTTGCCTGTGTTCGTTGCTCGGTCAGCCACGCGGAATGCACACCATTGGCGTCTGAAAAGAGCAAAACCAGAGGTATCTGAGATGCCCGTTTTGCTAACACGCGCATGACTTCACTGGTGAGAAATGGATACGTTGTGATGATCAGCGTGGGCGTAATTTTGTCTAGTAATGTGTGTAGTTGCTGTTGTACCAGGAGACTAAACACGTGGTGCGCCCATTGTGCGCGTCTGGGCGTATCGAAGAATTGAAATTCTGCCGCCCAGAGCCAGAGGGCGTAGCGGCTGACAAGGCGATAATGCAGATGAAAAAAGCCAGGTTGAGGATCAATAATCGTGATAGCTGGGGTTTGGAGCGTCGCTCTATTTTGCGTATCTGTCGCGTCCTTCTCTAGCGTGCCCTTTTCCAGTAGATCGCGTAGAGCTTCTGCGAGACTCACATGTCCTCCGCCAGTTTTTGAGGTAAGAATGACGATAGTGTTTTTATGGTGAAGCATTGAGAACCTTTCTTGTCGCATATTGAAGATTATGATATGATAAAGCACATCCAAACACAACCAAGTGAGTAATAGATCGGTGCGGCAATATCGACGTAACTCACCGGAGGATTGTCAATATTACGATGCTGCCTTATCAAGTGCATGGACGTGGTCATCCTTTACTGCTCATTCATGGGTGGGGTGTAACCTACGCAATATGGCGTAAAATGCTTCCACTACTTATTCCACATTTTCAGGTCATTGTAGTGGAG
>DAICZM010000582.1 GCA_027311145.1 Ktedonobacterales bacterium | reverse complement strand
GTCTTTCGCCGCACTCTACATGAGCTACTCCTGGGGCTTCTTCCGCAGCTTGCGCATACCGTTGCTCGCGGTTCTGCACATCGGCTTCGCGTGGATGGGTATCGCGACGCTGCTGTTCGGCATCCAGGATATCTTGTCCGTTATCGATGCCCGTACAGTGCCTGTCTGGGGACTGGCGCCACTGCATGCGCTTACCATCGGCTGCTTTGCCACATTGATGATTGGCATGGGAACACGCGTGACGCTTGGACATTCCGGCCTGCCAATGCAAGTGGACAGGCCGATCGTGTTGATGTTTGCCGGAATCCAGCTAGCCGCCCTGTTGCGCATGATCGCGGATATGCTGCCAGGCCAGAGCAGTTACTGGCTGTATATTGCAGCTGCGCTAGTCTGGCTGGCCTGCTTCGTGCCCTGGGTGCTGCGCTATTTACCCGTGTATATGCGGCCACGTGTGGACGGGCAAGCGGGGTAACCGGTGCGGCCCACCCGGTCCGGGCAGATATCTGCGATATATATTCGTCATCAATTCACCTGCATTGATTACTACCGGAAATTTCGTGTATCCGTAATCTGCGGTTGATTCAGCCCGAGAACCGTATTACATAGAGATTGGCATTCGTGTTGATTTGCTCAGATTATGAGAGTCTCAGGTGTGCCAGTGGACACTCTCCTCTTGTGGCGCAATATCCGGTTGGTAGAAAATTATTGCCACGGAATTGGATTGAGAGCCTTAATTTACCTTGATGTGTGGTAGGGGCTGCGCGCGTTTATGAGTCCAGCTTTAGCGTAGAACTGACTTATTCATTCCCTCGACTTACCCAAAGTGCCATATCAATTACGCGCATTGGCCCCTCTTTTGTGAAATTTGATATCTGTTGTGCATGTTTCTCCGCAAGTTCCCAAGCAAACGGCAGGTAATTTTTAAGGACGCTAGTTTTATGGTTGGCATTCTTGTTCCAAGCACCTACAGCTTTCAGCACCATCTGGTCAAAGATGGGCACAATAGAGGGGTACAAAAAATGAAGAAATGTTGTCCTGACAGGAAGTGTGCTTGGACTAGCTATACCGGGAAGTTGAAACTTACCAAGCCACTTGACCCGTTCGACTATCACAGAGGGGTTTTTCTCCATTGAAGTTGGCAGTTCTTGAAATAACTGGAGAAGTTTTTCTTGTGCACTTTTGCGCTTAGAGACATCTTGGCGCAACCATTTATCAAGGTTATATGAAGACGTACTTTGAGAGTACAGTTTCCAATAAAGCAATGCCTCATAGATGCCTATTGGCTCAGTAATTGAGTTTCGCCGTTCTTCCGACAAGAGAGCGACCAATTGGTAATATAGGGCTCTATCGCTTTCTGATCGATCAAGTTCAGGAGCAGAAAGAAACACCGATGCTCGGTCGAATGCCGAGCATCTGTTATCGTAGCGTCGATACAGTGAGGTCCATTCAAAGCTGCTTAACGGGTCTCTCATGTGGCATTCTTGTCTATCGTTTGAGTTCACCAGCCTGCGCGGCTTGCTTATCACATCCTTTTGACAGTTGTAGGTCGCGCAGTTGATGGAAACGTTTGTTTGCACTTTCGATAGCAGCGCTTCTTTCTAGATGGTTTCCTAAACCGATATCATCAATGCTAATTCTCTCCTGATCGTTAAATTCGTCTCCATAATTTACTCGGTTAGCGAATTCTCTAACACGCTCCATGTCAGATGCTATCTCCGTACAGGACATATTTTCCTGTTCGTAGCTTGTAAGGACCGGCTCTCGTCCATAGTGGCGGGTAACGCATCCCTGGATTGACGTCATAATGAGAAGAGCAGACATAAAGTTTATAATTCTCATTCTGAAATGACGCCCCGCAATACAACAATAATTGTGTGTGATGCAAAGATCATCACGCACGCGCTTGATTTCTTTATAGCAGTAATATTCACCAACAAGATAGCACTGAAGCAAACCGACAGAGCTCAATTTCTTCCCCGTTCAAGTAACACGGGGCTATAAATGCATGGGAATACAATCTATCGGCAATAACCCACCTTTGCAAGTTGAAAAAGGGACTATGCATTTGGGGACTAGTCGAGCCCGAACATTCGAGCCAGCACAAACTTGAATACTGAGGGTCTGCTTTCTGGCTAAAGTGAAGGTCTGCAATGTGATTTAAGACGCCCATCGTAAATCTGCATCAACCACAAAATGCGACTTGACTGATGTGTAAATTCTCATCCAGAAAGTCATCATCAACCGTAGGTTACGGATACCCGAAATTTCCAGTTCAGGCAGGTACTAAATCGTGCTGCCTTACATCTGGCAACCCGCCGCAACTTGGGCCACATCAAACTCTCCCAGCCTCCGAATGCCTGGATTCTTGTCAGGCAAAGACTTCAAAAATCGCTACGCCCGTCAACCGAACTCTTCCTCAATACAAATCGGTAATTTGGTTGTCATCGCGCTGCAACAGAGGTTGCTTACGATTCGCACCGGCGTTGATGCCTCAATCGAACAGGGAGTCGTTATGTGGAAATTAAAAAGAATTCATTTGCAATTGGCCGCATTGGTTGCGGCAAGCACGGTAATACCCATCGCATTGCAGGGGTGTGGAGGCGGCTCAACCGCTACGTCCATATCTCCGCAGAATGCCGCTGTCACTGCGACGCCCATCAAACACGTGGTGGTGATCTTTAACGAAAACGTTTCATTCGATCTTTATTTCGGCAC
>DAICZM010000581.1 GCA_027311145.1 Ktedonobacterales bacterium | reverse complement strand
CTCATCATCCACTCATTACCTATGTCATCGGAGAACTCCGCTACTATGGCTCTACCCAGCAGCCACTCATCGCCTATGCACACGCCCTGCACAAGAAACTTCAAAAACATCAACACTAGCACCGCTGCAAAACTTGCCCGCTACCCACGTTGCACCATGCGGCCAAAACCAGTATACTAGAAAGAGACTGCCCGGAATTCATCAACGCGAAATGGGGGAGGAGAAAATGAACATCACGCAAATTAGTATCAGCATTGCTTTTTTAGCGGGTCTGATATCATTCCTATCACCGTGTGTCTTGCCATTAGTGCCCATCTATCTGGCCCAACTCGTCGGGCAAAGTATTTATCAAGCAGATAACGCGCACAAAGAGGTTACGCGCCTTGAAACGTTTTTACACGCAGCAACCTTCGTGGCTGGCTTCACCCTCTCCTTTATTGCTCTGGGCGCAACAGCAAGCACATTGGGAAATTTTCTACACAATAACCTGCTCTTCTTACGTCAGGCAGGCGGCATTATTCTCGTCTTGCTTGGCCTCCATCTGACCGGCATCTTCAAAATCCCCCTGCTCTACTGGCAAAAACGTTTTGAGTTCCATCCCAACCGTCCTGGCTACCCCGCATCGCTCTTGATTGGCATCATCTTCGCCATTGGTTGGACACCGTGCATTGGGGTGACCCTGGCCCCCATTCTCGCCATGGCCGCCAATGCCGCCACATTACGCCAAGGGGTATTCCTGCTACTCGCCTACTCGCTCGGCTTAGGTGTCCCCTTTCTATTGCTCGGACTCGGCATCGACCAGGGCAGCCGCGTCCTCAAATGGCTCAAACCTCATCTCAACAAAATTGAAATCGCCACAGGCCTTGTCATGATCGCGGTGGGTGTCATGATCTTCTTCAACCTGCTTACCTACCTCAACGGCTATTTTACCTTCGGCATTCATCTCTAAGCTCAAAACCGTTCTCTACTACGTAGACAGATGATGCCATCCTAAACACGCTATCCCTCTAGATCTGCCTTGATCTCCATTTTCATATCTGGAGCAAGCGATTCCAATTCATGAACAGACATATGGGCCAAACGCATCACTGTAGAGCGCAAGTGTTGCGGCGCACGATCAAAACGACAATGTTCATGGATTAAACGTTTTACGCTCGTGTCTACATGAAAGCGACACTCACAATGTGGACAATTGGTAAGATGCTGTTGCACAATAGTAATTTCTTCGGTACTCAGTTCCCGATCAAGATACAGATGAAGACGAGCAACAGCCTCAATACAATCTATACACTCCATAGAAATCTCTCCTGCATTCATTCGTACAAGCTCGTCACATTACCTGTTCATTCTAACATACGCATAGGAGAGTTTCATTCCCAAACCTTTTCCTCTACCCAAAAAGGTCCCTCCACGCCTCTTCTTAGCATGAGCCATAGCGGTCATCGTCGGCATCACACACGTATACCCTGCTTTTTGCCCACGCCGCTATGCTTTGAGACAAAAAATATGCGCACACACTAACCCTTGTTGCATGCACATGATATACTACATTCTGTGACAAGGGAACTACCACACAGTTGTGGCACATAAGGTGCAGAGTAAACGAAGGCATCCTCTAGAGAAGCGGTTCACTGATGGCAACGGAAACGCGAGCTACGCTATCATCCACTTTCCATGAGAAATGTATTCCCACTCAATACACACCTTGCGTGCAAACTACCAGCGTTATCGTAAAACCTTGTTAGAGGAGAGAAAAATATTTCCATGTCGGAACAGCCAAAACAGCCAAAGTTTGAAGAAACCCTACCATCAAACACCTCGTTTGATCCAGCACTCCCTCAGAAAACTCCTGCGAGTGCTGTCACCCCCTCTCTACCTGCGGAGGATTTTGAGGCGGGTGTCCTGACACATATTGACAGTCTTTACCGGACCGCCCTCCGTATGACCAACAACACACAAGAAGCCGAAGACCTCGTTCAAGAAACCATGCTGAAAGCTTTCCGCTTCTCCAATACATACCAACGTGGCACCAACCTGCGCGCATGGCTTTTTCGCATTTTGAACACATCTGCCATCAATCGCTACCGCAAACAAGCCACCCATCCCACCACTACCTCCTTGCCCGATGGCGAAGATTTTTACCTCTACAACCGAATTCGCGATCTCAGTGGGCAGGAGCTTAGCCTCGGAGCCGAGGAAGAGGTTCTCAACAAATACCTGGATGAAGACGTCTATAAAGCATTAAGCGATCTCCCCCCCAATTTCCGTATGGCCGTCATTCTCGCCGATATAGAAGGTCTCTCCTACAAAGAAATTGCCGAGGCTCTGCAAATTCCCATTGGAACCGTGATGAGCCGAATCTCTCGCGCTCGCCGCCAGCTTCAGCAATCGCTCTGGCAATATGCAAAGGATAAAGGCTATGTGCGCGAAGCTTCCTAATCATCAAGCAGCAGCACTGCACATAGCATAGTGCCCTTCAGAGCTTTTTGCGCACATCTGGCTCTGCACGCTTCTTTGTCCCTCTACCAATAACGCGCATGTGACCTTCACATCACCAGTGTACAGCAAGAAAAACGATCATCTCTGTATACTCTCTACAATGACCGCACCACACGCTGCCGTATCGCCTCAATGCCCGCCCGTGTGATACTCACATTCACACACCGCCGATCCATGAGGTCTACTGAACGCGCCGCCAACCCCTTTTTTTCCAGCCGTGCAATCGCTTT
>DAICZM010000580.1 GCA_027311145.1 Ktedonobacterales bacterium | reverse complement strand
GCTGAATGCATAAGCCCAGCCCCAGTCCGCGTATGATGAACAGCATTTGTAACCACCAGAAGGGTGAGTAGAGAGTGATAGAGGTGAGTTGCCATGTCGCGATACCCAGCAGAATCAGGCCGGGAATAACGACGGCGCGCACGCCAATGCGATCAACGAGGCGTCCGCCGATAAGGACGCTGACCATTGAAGCCAGAGCCTGCGGTAAGAGAATCAAGCCAGCTTGAAATGCACTTTGTCCACGAATACTTTGCAGATAGATGGGGAGGAGGAAAATACCACCAAAGAGTCCAAAGACGACAAAGATATTGGCGATCATGCTACTTCGAAAAGGACCATTTCTGAAGAGGCGTAGATCAAGCAAGGGTTGTTGCTCGCGTCCAGTCAGGAAAAGCTCGACTGTTGTGAAAATTGCTAACGAGAGTATCCCGAGGGCAATGAAACCAATGACTTTTGGTGAGGACCAGCCGTCGGTGCTGGCGTCTGAAAGGCCGTATAAAAGAGTGCCAAGTCCGATGGCGACGAAAAAGAAGCCCAGGAAATCAAAGCGTAAGCCTGCTATCGTGCGTGACTCGCGAATAAAAATGCTGACCAGTATGACGGCGGCGATCCCGATAGGGACATTGATATAGAAAATTGCTTGCCATCCGACATAGGTGACCAGATAACCTCCGAGCGTGGGGCCAAGCGCAGGTGCAAGCAGTGCGGGAATACCAAAGAAGCCAGAGGCGAGGCCGCGTTCCTGGGGTGGGAATTCGCGGAAGAGCATGGTGATAGAGAGAGGAAATAATGCGGCTCCTCCAGCACCCTGTAAGATACGGAAAAAGATCAGTGAGGGTAAACTCCATGCCAAGCCACAGAGCGCGGAGCCAAGCGTAAAGGCGGTGAGGCTGAGGATATAGAAACGTTTCGTTCCCAGGAGATCAGCGAAATAGCCGGCTGTGGGTGTGATAACCCCTTGTGTCAGGATGTAGCCCGTCAACACCCATTGGACGCTATGGATATCCGCTCCAAAGGCCGTCTGAAGGCGTGGAATGGCAATGTTGACAATCGTCTGATCGAGAATGCTCATAAATACCCCGATGACCACCACAAGTGCCACGACCCATTTATAGGCCAGTCCTCTGGCTGGCTGTACTATTTGCTGATTGGCCTGCATGGTAAAAACTCCTTTGTGCTGCCTGATAACCTGCTTTACCCTCTACTAGGGCTGTGTTTGTTGCTCTGTTTTGGCCTTTTAAGCTGTGCGCCATTGGAGTATCAGGGTGTATGCCCCAATAGTGACCTGGTCTTGCGGTGTTAGCACATGCCCAATCCCTTCAGGGAGTGCGTTGCCATTGATAAGAACGCCTAGCGTGCTACGCTGGTCATAGATAGTATAGCCCGTCTGTTCGCGTTTTAGAAGAGCATGATGGCGTGAAATAGAGCCATCCTGATCGAGTATGATGTCACTTGAGCCAGCTCTGCCCAGTGTAAGTGTGTCGCTGATCAGATGAAAGACCTGCGGAGCTGTAGCTTGTGCGAAATAGGCTAACAGGTATGGCTGAGGTGTACTTTCGCTGATCGGTACTTCTGTGGGTGAGAGGCTGGTTTGCTCTGCTGCTGGCAGGCTGTCCTCTTGCGCTTCTGGTTGCGAAGCAACACTAGTGGTAGTGGGCATTTGTATGCTATCAGAGGCCTGCGGAACCGCGATGGGTGTTGGTGTGTTTTCTGCGATGAGCTGCGGTGCAACACTATACTCAGCAAGGGTGATTGCTGAGGAAGGCATGGTGTGGATGACGCCATTGTGTGGTGTCGGTGTGGATGGTTGTTCGGTTCGCATGGCATGGGGAGGTGTGTCGAGAGAAGCGACTAAGGCTTCACTAAAGGCGAGGATGGATGGATAGCGTTCGTCGGGATAGACACTCAGAGCGCGTCGTAGCATGCCCTCCTGGCGTAGGGTGATCTGTGTATTCAGTTGATGCAGTGAGGGAATGGTCGCAGTAAGTTTATGGTATTCCACCTCTTCCGCAGAACCCATAAAGGGGGGACGTCCGGTCAGCCAGAGACAGAGCAAGACGGCCAGTGCGTACTGATCGCTAGCGGCGATGAGCCGCCCGCCTAGTTGTTCAGGGGCAAAGGTGAGCGGAAATGTTGTTTGAGGTGGTTGCCCAAAGCGACGTACAAAATTGGTCGTACCAACATCGGCAAGCAGAAAAGGCGCGAAATCCGACACATTATCCAGATTAGGGCCACGTAGCACCAGGATGTTTGAGAGGGTTAGTGAGCCGTGAATATAGCCTTGACTGTGGATGCTTTGTAATGCTTGTGCGAGCTGATGTGCATAGAGAATAGCAGCAGCAGGGGCCAGCGGAAATGGGAACCAAGAGCGGGCCTGCTGGCTTAGCAATGAACCGGTGCTGACGTAGCGGCGTGCAATATAGAGAAGATTGCCACTCTCACCATAGTCCAGGACATTTGCCAGATAGGGGTGATTAAGGCCGCTGATCCCTTGCATTTCGCGGAAAAATTGCCGTCGCGCCGACTCTGAGAGGCGTGACCAGGGATGCACCAATTTGAGTGTAACCTTGCGTAACTGTACTGTATCCTCGGCCTCATAGCATTCCCCTGCTAACCCCGAGCCTAGTAAGCGCATAATCTGATATTGTTCAATACTCTGGCCATCTTCCAGTGTTGCCATACAACAACCTCCCGTTTCCTACATGATAACATGTTGCGTTTTTATGCTGTATTGTAACATACTCATCCATGCAGGTGTAGAG
>DAICZM010000057.1 GCA_027311145.1 Ktedonobacterales bacterium | reverse complement strand
CTTAAACTAGCATACGAAAAAGCGCAGAACATGGAAAACATGGTATAAATACAGGATATAAGATGGAGAAAGTATGATCTCGATAAGTTGGGGAACAGAAGTGGTATACAAAGATGAGTTGATATGGACAAGGCGAATTTTCGCGAGACAATGCGTAAGCAGAATCAGCTTTTCTGCCGAACCAGTTCATAATATGCCTGAAAGTTACTCTGTAGAGGCATTTTACCCATCTTCCGCAGCTCTCGGGCTACCGCAATGACAAGGTGTTCCATACTGATACTCCCACCCTCTGCTGCTGCCAAAAATGCGGCAGCCAGCACGCTATTGCGAATATTCCCGCCCGCTAGCTCGAATTGACGCCCCAGAAAGCCGAAATCAATGGTGTGGGCTAATGGCGTTGCAGCAGGGAACATCGTGCGCCAGATGCGCTCTCGCAAAGCTGCATCTGGAAAGGGGAACTCGATCACATGCTGCATACGACGCGCAAAAGCATCATCCAGATTCTTGCTCAGATTCGTTGCGAGAATGACCATCCCTGTATATGCTTCGATTCTCTGTAACAGATAGGCCACTTCAATATTCGCGTAGCGATCATGGGCATCCTTCACCTCAGAGCGCTTGCCAAAAAGCGCATCTGCCTCATCAAAGAACAGTATCACATTACTTGCCTGTGCCTCCTGAAAGATACGCCCTAAATTCTTTTCCGTCTCACCAATGTATTTACTCACCACATTGGAGAGATCAATTGTATAGAGATCACGCTTGAGTTCCTGCGCGATGATGCTCGCCGCCATCGTCTTCCCGGTGCCACTCGTTCCCCCAAAAAGTGCAGTTACGCCCTTGCCTCCTGCGAATTTTCGCCCAAAACCCCACTGCGTAAAAACGACATGGTGATAGGCAACCGCGATACATATATCATGCAACTGTTGCAGAGCGCGTGATGGCAACACAAGATCATCCCATGTGTAGAGTAGTTCAACCTTCTGAGCAAATAGGCTCAAATGATGATGGGCCTGCTGACGTGCAGCCAGAGCAAGATCATCGTTGGTCAAAGCATCTTGTTTGCCCTCTTGCAGGTTCTTTAGCAAGATCGCTCCGCGGACAGCGGCGTGAATTTGGCGACCACTCAAGAGAAATTGGCTCGCTAGCATAGCCGTATCTTTGTCTGTTAACAGACACGATCCACACGCTCGCAATGCCTCTTGCCAATAGTGCAGACGTTGAGGAAAGTCCGGCAAAGCAACATCGAGCGTGATAAACTGTCGATCAGGCCAAATATCAGCCAGGTGGCATGGTACTTCACTGCCGAGCAAAAGCGGAAGATAATTGCCATCTGTTGTGTCAATCACAGGTTCCACTATCCTTTTTGTTTGCTCATCAGCTAACACCACTTCGCAATGAGCAAGATAGAGACCCGCCTGTTGTAGCAATGCTTCACGCCGCAAAAGCATAAAGAGCGTTCGCTGCTCCTTCTCATTTTGTGGCATCTGGCGGACATCCGCAATCAGCAAAGGACGCTTGAGGGCAGTACACACAGCTTCGGCGATGCTCTGTTTGCCCGCTCCCATTGGTCCATGCAATACAATCACGGTGCCATCTGTCTCACTTAGCTGTGCTACCTGTGGTAATACAGCATGTAGCCCCTCCGAGACAATAAGATCGCTCCACTGTAGAGCGGACATCAGCACGTGTGCGAATGCCGTGAGACGTTGGTCAATCCCGCCGCGCTCCAACAGAAAATCTACGATACGCTGGTCCGCCTTTAAAAAATGCGCAGGGAAAGTGGTTTCGTGCGAGGTAGCATACACAAACAACTGTACAAGCTGGTGACGCACTAACGGCGCATCTGGCGCGAAGCTCTCAAGATGCGTCACATAGTCAGCAAAATTAGCACAGAGCAACTTGAGAGCCAGATCAATACTGGGTTGCTTTTTGGTCACATCGTTCTGAGCATAGGCATAGAGCGTTTCATAGCGCAAATCAAGCTCAACAGCAACGCTCAGCACCAGCACCTGGCATTCAAAAGGTGTGAGCGCGAAAAGCTGTGCCAGACGCATCAGTGGCACGTGTTGGCTGACCTGTAGACGTGCATCAATCTCCTGGCGCGCATGCACAATAGCCGCTGTGAGCGTCTCTACCTCATCGGGTTCTTGCTCTGCCGATAGTATTCCACCTTCAGCCTGTGACGCAAGCAACACATTCACCTGCTCATCAGTGATATACAGGCCACGCATATCGTCCTCGTGAAAGAGGTGAGAGGCACGCAAACGCGCTACCTGACGCTGTAGATACAGGTCAAGTAGCCGCATTTCAGCGATAAGATGCTCGATCCCTGTGACAAATCCATTCACATCGCACCCGCTTTCATGCCTTCGCCAATGTGACAATGACCTGCATATCGTCACGCCAGGGTAAAGTATAGTGCTGTGCATGCATACCCGCTATGCGTAGAACAAGATGCAATGGGCAACGGGCCAGTTGCACCTCCAATAGGCCCACTTGCGCCACTACCGTACTCGTGCCAGTTAGAAAGTTTTGATACAGGTACTCGGGACTGCTCTGGTCAAAGCCTGGCAATCTTCGCGCGAAAGACCGTATCACCGTGCGTGCAATCAACGATAGTGTTAGCTCAAAATCAAACTGCTCAAACATAGGTTGGTTGTGCTTATACAATTGCAGGTAGCGCAGGTCTTTCTCTGCATTTTTAAGCCGTCGCAATGCATATAACAGTTCTATTTGCACATCACGCGCTATACTATCCGCGTTACCATCCCATAGTTCCAGACTCTCTTCTCCTTCACTGTTGGCTTGTACCCGCGTGCGTTCCGCCAACACACCTTGTGCTGTCCACAGACAATGCACCTGTTTATCTAACGCTTCCATTGGTGGCAACTGTCCGAGTCCCGTTCCCAGTACCAGATACTCCGCCTGCAAACCTGTCGCATCCTGCACGATACGCAGCCCATGTACGAGTACTGCTTGCAACACATCAACCGCATGAGAGACCGAGGTGATAAAGAGCCAGGTGTCATAACGCATATCCCTAATCAGCACTATACGCCTATCTTCCATCTCTAGCAGTTCCGCATAGAGATAACGCCCTTCAACAGAGCGGTTGCGCGCTAACTGCCCCATCAGCAATCGCTGCCATCCCCATAGCATTTGCGGCGTTATCAACGCGTTAAGCTGGTGCAGCATCTCGTGCAAAGGTGTCTCATCACAGTCCGCCACCAATGCCAATATAGGATCACGTGCAATTTCGGGCCATTGCTGATAGAACAGGCCAAAGCACTTGAGGAAGATCAGATACCGAATCCATGCCATCCTCTGTTCTTCAAGCAGATTGATCGTAGATACTTCCTTGAATAGCGTGTGCAATTTCAGATCAATAAACGACGGCAATAATAGGAAAAGGCCGCCAAGCAAAGTCGTCATCCGCTGTTCTGTCCTGTCAGTCTCCATGGCTCGTTGATGAGTAAGCGGCATTGACGTTGCCACGGTAGAGACAACATGACGCACAAAAGCCGTATCACCAGCAGCCACCTGTTGTAGATAAGAGAGATTTTCCAGATAGGTGAACAAACGAGCTGCTTGCAATAACTCTACAACAGCGGTCAGATCATCATGTAGCAGAGCGGATACAAGCAGTCCCGGTTGAGCAATAGAACGCATCACCTCGGCAAAACGCAACAGATGTTCGATAGCCTCGCGTATGCTACTCGTACCATAGCCCGCCACCTGCCGCCAAAGCGTCGTATACAAGCGCAAAGCATTCTGCGGTGTCGCAACCGTCACCCCAGGAAGCTGCAATCCCGCCTTGCTCCACGCAGTTAAGAGCAACTCCACAATTTGACGTTGCTCGTTTGCTACTACGTGATATCTTCCATCTCCATCTTCGCCGTTCTCTATGGGCACTTCACTCACACTGAGCGGCTTCTCAGACACATTCTGGACCGACTGCGGCGAGAGAAAAGCTGCTTCTTCCACACCGCTAGATGACATTTCTGCATGCTCACGAGCTTTATCCTTCCTCAAAAGGGAGACATCATCCCTTATTAGCTCTTCTTCCTCAGCAGTTAGTGGCATATTGGCATACAAAGGCGACCTTTCCACATGTTCATCAGCCTCTTGCTTGCTCAAGGGAGCTTTCTGGGCATTTGGCATCCCTTCCTCTATATCTATTGAAGACAGGTCCGCACGTAAACGTGATTTTTCGGCATGCAGCAGTTGCGCTGGCTCACCATCAATGTTCATGGCGTATGGTGTGGGAAAACAGAGATCAGAGATCGTGCGTGCATCGCTCTCGCTGAGGCATTGCATGACTACTTCCAAACGGTTATATGTCACAAGCAGAGCAAGAATCTCCGCAGCTTGCTCTGCTTCTCTGGCTAGCACAGTGCGAATAGCTGCACTTGGAGAAAGGCTACGCAGGCCATCGAAGGCATGATAATACCACTGTTCCCAGGCGCATCCGGCGACAAGGTCGCAGATAAATTGCGCGACATAGGCATTCTGATGAGGGAAATGCTTGACTAATTCATCATGACCGCCAGGCTCTTCATCCGGTAACGTCAATGCACGTATAATGCTCTTCACAATCTGACGCCCCCATTGCTCGGCCAGCGACAGCATATCCAGGCTACCCACGTGCAGATTCACCGCCACATCCAGGCGGCGAATGAACCAGAGCGAGCTATCCTCTGGGTCAAGCAACCTTGTCAGCAGCGCGCTACATACCACCGGCAAATAATCACGCGCGACACGATCCAGGCACGAGCGTATATCGTCTGGTGCTGGATGCTCTTGCGCAATGAGATACTGACAGCGCAGATGGGCTATCGTCGTGCTATTCATCACTGTCAGCTCACCGTGACAACAGTCGCATGTTCGCTCTCATGTGTAAGCTTTCTTTGTGTACGCTGTTCCTCACCTGCCAATAACTCTTCCAATACCTGAATCGCACCACTAATGCGTAGCAAGGTATCACGCAAGCGAACACGTTGCTCGTCAAGTGCTTGTAAGTGCTGTTGGCCTCGCTCAAATTCCGCTTTTAGTTCTGCCAGTCGCTCTTTCACTGCTCTACTCCTCTTTAGCTTCACCTAGCTCAACATCACAACAATCGGTATCATGCCCCGACCATATTCCAGATTATCCATTGCCTTCCCCAAAATCGCACCCGCCGCCTGCGTAATATCGAGTACTTTTTGCGCATGGCCCGCTGTCGTACTGGTGGTCAGCAGATCGCCGATGCGAATTGGTGCGATATCGGCATCAACTTTGCAGGGAACAGTTCCGATGAGGGCTACGGGAACACGCTGTTGCCTGATAGTATCGATTTCGTCTGCCTGTGCAGCTCCACCCAACATAAAGCCAGGGTCAGTTGAGATAACGCCAACGACGGCTGCATCATGAGCGCGGCGGGCCAGTTGTATATTCCGCTCGCCATTGCGCGACAGTGCCACGACATCACCAGGAGTTACTGGCTCATCAAATGCGAAATACTCGGCCCCATCCATCGCGCTTGTCTGATACCCCTTTTTGAGATACACAGCCCCCTCAGCATCTAACCACAAGTTCGGCGCACCATAAATGTTGTCTGCAACATAAGGGCCACGGTCTTTCGCACGCCCAATCTGCACCAAAAAGCGTTGCTGGTCAGGTGCTGTATACGTGTAAGAGATATGTCCCGTCCTCTCGCGGCTCGACACTGCCAGCGAACCCGCCGTTGTGACTGCCCCTTGCACTGCGAGTGGGCCGCCAATGTTAGCCCCACCCTTGCTGCTCATCTGTCCATTTACACTCAAATCTTGCTGCACCGTGAGTAATCCCCCGACGGTTATGCCGTTGTGTACCTCCAGCGGACCGTCGACCATCAAACCATCCTGAGCATGGAGCGAGCCTATCACTACTAAATCTCGTTGTATGTCTGCGGAACCAGAGATATGCAAGCCATTGGTCGTCAATGTGCCCCCGATGCTCAGGTCGCGCTGAATGTCAAAAGAACCAAGATTGAGCTTTTGGACGGTCAATTCCCCTTCAATCGTGGTATCCCCCCCAACCACAAGCGTGCCTGTCACCCGTGTCTGCCCATCGTCTGTAATAGTCAAGAGCTGATCTTGATACGTTCCAACTACGAAGCGATTGTTGCTTCTCTTGCCCGCTCCAATCAGAACGCATACATCTTTCCCACCAGCAGATGGCTGACCTTGTACTCCAGCAGCAGTTGGCATCGTAGTAATACTAAGTTGTTGCTCTTTATCGAAGACTAACGACCCAGGCACACTCAAATCATAGAGCAGTTTGAGCGTTCCACCAATGGTAACCTCTCCAGTATCGGTAATCGTCAGCAGGTCAGTACTGCTCGTCCCAACGATAAAATTGTTGCCCTGGCTCCCTGTTCCAAGCCGAAACTGTATATTCGTTCCTCCTGCCTGATTTTTTTGAAGTGCAAACAGGCTTTGGTTGCCCAGCGACAGATTACCTCCCACTATCAAATCCTGTCGCACCGTCAGCGAGCCAAGCAGTTGCGCATCTCCACTGTCCGCCAGCGTGAGCAGATCGGTTTGGGCCGCTCCCACGACAAAGCGATTATTGCCCTTGTTATCAGTCCCAATCTGCACCCGTACATCTTTGCCTTTGCTTTGCTGCACACGCCCAATGTTAAAGTCTGGCGGAGCAGCTACTTGACTGCCTATACTGCTCGCTGCCACATCACTAAAGTCCAACTTGCTACCTTGCAGTTGAATATCGTGTTCAACACTCAACTGTTGCTTGACATGCAGTTAGCCCTCCACGATCATCGTTAACCCCGTTGCAGCGGATGATGCAGGAAGTTGTGCTGTTGACAGAGACGTAGCAGCTTGAATCACGAGTTGTGTTGATGGTGTGGCAATTGTTGCCGCTAGACTTCCGCTATAGTGACGGCTATCCGTTTTTACAATAAACTGCTTCTCTTGCCACAAAAATTGCCCTAATGGCACAAGCCAACGTACCTGCTCATCGACAGCGGGTAGTTCTTGATAGGGTATCGACAGGGCTGGATCAAGAGCTTGTTTGCTATTATTCACTGTAATAGCGTCATAGGTGTTACGCGGATCAACCACAACCTGATAGGTTTCAGCCACGCGATTGTACTGATTGCCTGCATCACACGCAGCATAACCAGGTTGTACAGTAGTAACCTGTAATTCGTAATATTGCAGCCAGACGGCATGATATTGACCATCGCGGTACGCTTCAGTGGCAAGTGTGTAAGGCGAAAAGACGACGATCTCACGCCCAAAGCCATCAATCGCCATCCCTGGCTGCACACTCACGCCTGTCGTATCCCCAACCAATTCCAGGCCGATCACGATACCCCATTGATGCTGTGCCAGATTATGCCGTCGCCGCATATCGCGCTGATACGCCTGCTCATCCTGAAAGTCTTGCGCCCCAAGATATTGTCGTTGATAGTAATAAGGTCGCTCTATGCTCTCTTGTGCCATAGCTCGCTCCGTCTCTGCTGTATATCTGTCATACGTCCTGCTCTTCAAGCTATGCCTTTTCATCAGCTGGCGGCTTGGCCTCCGCTGTGGCGGGGCCGCTCATCTCCGCCACTAGCGGCGACGGTTGTATTTCCTCTGATGTTGCAGGAGATGACTGGGCTTCCCCTGGTGTTGCCGAGGGAGTCGCACTTGCCTCTAATTGTGTAATTTTCGCCTGCAAAGCATTTAACGCATCTTGCAGCGCAACTACAGCATTTTGCAGCTCGCTTACTGCGCTTGCAGACGATGCAGCAAGAGTACTTGTATCTGCTTGACGTGCCGCCACGGCATCTTCTACCTGGACAATATTGCCATTTTTTACTGTGATGCGTGCCAAAATCAAGCGGTTATCGCCCGTTAAACGTGCATCACTCAGATCAATTATTTCGCCGCTAGCAGCAACAATATCAATGGCATAGCCTTCACTAATACGGGTCATCTCACAGACAAGCGGGGAACTATTCTGACTACCTGCTCCCATCGTCGAAGATACAGAAGGTACACGCGGCCTTGCCGTTGACACGCGGCTACCACTTTTACCGCATCCGCAATCCTTTGTCACCTCAACGGCTACCATCACCTGTTGTCTGAGTGCATTGGTCGGTCGTGTCTCCTGCTCATCATAGGCCAATGTGAGCCAGTATTGGCGTTGGTTATCCGCTTGCACTACCATCTCACGCGTGATCTTCGCCGGATTCCTGGCCGTGCCGATAGCACGCTGATAAGGCAGAACATTCGCTTGAGCGCGTATACGCGCTGAAACATCGAACGTTACCGCCTCGGGAACCACAATATCGTTGCCACAATAATCAATGGCATAGCCAGCAGCAACAGTCACACTCTGCCCATTTTCGCGCAGCACAATCTGCAAGCCCGTGACAATACGCCCTCTCGTCCCATGTAAAAAGCGGTTATGCAGGCGTTGTTTAGCTGCAATATAGGCTTGCTCACAATTCAACTCATCCGCCGTCAAGAGTTGTCCCGTGAAGTAGCGGGGACGCACCAACGCTTCCAACTCGGTACAATGAAGGAAACCGGATGCTGCCGATGGTGCTTGTTCTGATACTTGTGTCATAGCTGTTCACCTACTCTAGAGTAAACCAACTCTCAAATGTGCCACCTTCGACACCATTGCCCGTGGGACGCTGAGGAAGCCACGGCGGTAAATGATTGGCATCAATACCCAGATGATGCTCATCTTGAATGAGATCGCCTTTCAACACCACACGTAATGTTAGTGTGCCAGCAGGCAAACTCGTCGGCTTGAGCCATGCGCCGTTCACCAACTTGTTGGCGTTGGGATGGAAGTTTTCTACGGCTACGATGGTACACGTACCGTTTGCTCCCTCCTCTACCAGCAACTCCACGCCTCTCACCTGCTCGGCCCCACGCCCCTGCCGTGTCGTCACCTCGCGCCAAGCAATCAGTCCATCCTCTTCAATACTCACTAAAAGCTGGAATGTATGTCTGTTGACGTCACCCGCACGTATCTTGCGGCTGAACGCTATCAACAAGCCATTTTCTTCAAATTCTTCACGCTTTACCTTGCCTTTGTGAGGCCAGTTTATGCCACAGATACTCGTATAGACGATTACCACTGGTTCGGGCGCGTCACAACCGCGTGGAATTTCCAAAACCAACGTGCGCTTCTCGTCAATTTCACGGATAGCCGCACTTCCAGGGTTATCGCAATCGACAATCGTTGCTAGCACCGTCTCAATACCAGCACCATCCCGGCCCGGCGGTCCTTCTTCGCCCCGCCTGCCCTTGCCACCACCATTTGCTAGAATGCAGCGCAACATATCGGTCATCAAATCAGTCCCTGGCAAGATATGACGATCTGACAGATTATCAATCTGCGTATCCAGCACATTGCTGCCAAATTTGTACCCTGTGATGGTCGCCAGCACAATCCCCTCTTCATCCTCTACACTACCCACCTCACCATCCAATGTATGCATAAAAAGGTCTTCACAGCTCTCTTCATACACCTCAATGGTACTGATACCCCCGATATCCTGCGCCTCTACATTGCCGTGATTGACGACATACAGATGGTGCTGGCTGTGAATCAAAACCAGTGCATGTGGAGAACTGCCAACCAGCAAGCTCTCGCCCGTCACACCTGCCTGTCCCTGCTCCAGGCGGTATGCATCAATACTCTGAATGCTCCCATTGCCGTCTTTACCCATCAGCAACACATACAGCCAGCGACCATTCGGCGAAACAGCTATATCTATCGGTTGCTCAGAACCCGTTACATGGGCTTTCCCAAGCTGTGTAAAAGGCGGGTTTGAGCGCAGTTCGAGGGCCAGGATGGTGATAGTTTTATTCGCATGATCGGCGATATACAATTTCAAGCCGTCGGGTGTGTCGGCAACCGCAAGCGCGTAGGGAACGATGGGAGCCACGCGCAAGAGAATAGGAGCTTGTTCATGCCTGGTCGCATCAATCACACTGATCGTTCTATCGCCACCATTCGCAACGAACAACCATTTCCCATCCGGCGAAGCCACAATACAATGAGCATCATTCCCAACCCGAATGGGACGATGCTGATAATCATCGACATCATCACTGCGCTGATTAATGCCTGTCCGCCACGGCGTGACACTTCTACGCCCAACATCCAGCACATACAGATAGCCATCACGCGGCGAAACCGCCAAACGCACCGCCGCCGAGGGAACACCCACCGCAGGTAATTCATTTATCAGCGATTGCGTGTTCCCAAGCCTTCCGGTATCTAGCACCAACACCGATTTCTGTTGCCTCACCGCTACATAGAGCCTTGTGCCATCCGGTGATAAGGCCAAGTCGCTTGCCTCTACTTGCAAGGCTTGCGAGGCAAGCAAACTCGGCGTTTTCGTATCGGTTCGATAAGCGTACAGTGTTGAAGCGTTCTCAACCGTCGTCAGTATATAATAGCGATGATTGGCCGCATCAATTGCCACACGACTAATATGGCCGATATGCAGCGTCTCCTGCCATGTCAGCGTCACAGTGTCAAGCAATCTTTGCCTACTTGGTGGATCGAGTGCAACCGCGAAATCGTAGCTTTCCATCACGCGATTCGGTTGCGAACTTGTGCCATCGCCACAATCATCAAAAAAAGCGGGAACCTGCTCCGTAAAATATTCTTTATAGCGGGCAAGAATTTGTAGTGTATGCTCTTTAGCATCCGTCAGTGTCGCCGCCGCTACCGTCTCATTCAAGTACTGTCGTATATTGAAAAACTCTTCCTGCCTGACCCATATCTCATGACCATGACGATCAAGTGCAATCCCCGGTTCAATCACAACAAAACTACGCTGCCGCGCTGGTTCCGGGTGCTGTTTTACGCGCAAGCCGGATACACAGCCAGCACCATGTAGCCCAGCATTATGACGCAACTGCTTCTCCAACATATAGCTCTGCTCATCGGTAAAATCCCGCTCGACGAGCAGTTTGCCCGTAAAATAGTGATTGCGTGCCAGATGTGGCGTTGGATCTATTTTCTGCACCATGAACATACCCTTTCCTGTTAAGTGCATTTCACCCACTAATCCAGATGCGTACTACTGCCAATACGGCTGTGCTGACCAACCTGTATGGTAGGTGGCCTATCTTGTGCAGATGGCGTCAGGACACTGCCCTGCCCTAGCACACTTTGTCCGGTAACGGCCCGCATCGGATAGCGTCCAATGACGGTGTCCACTCCCAGAAACGACTGCACGCCCACACGCATACGTGGTTGCACCATACGGAGCTGCCCCTGCGTATGCGCTGGTTGCGCCATAGCAATGATGCGCTGTAATGTTTGTTGCTCCTGTACATCCATCTGTCGGTATGTTGGCACAAAAACAGTGAACTGATTCGCATATTGATAAAAGGGGTCGCGCACCGGGTCGCCTGTATCGACCAGTTGGAATGTGCCAAGCTGTGAATTATCGCCCAATTGCAGCCGATTTACCACCTCTTTTCCCCACAGCGTGCTGCGTTCACCCAGGCGAGCATCATTCAGGAACAGCCACGAGCGCAGCTTAAAATGTTCCAGAATAGAGGGCTGCGTGCCCGTGTAGAGCCGAAGATGCTCACGCAATCCTTGCGCTGTTCCCCGCAATGCATAAAGCCGACTAGCCTGCCGCACAAGTTCGCGCTGTTTGGCTTCTGGCCAGTGACGGTCAAGCACCAGCCCAAGCCAGCTTGCCAGCCAAGAAAGAAAGTCGTTTTGCGCCGTAAGATCAACCGGTGTCGATCTTGGGTCGAAATAGCTAGCAATGTCGGCAATACGCTCTCCGATACTATCGCGCAACGTATCAAAAATCGACAGAAAACGCTCCAATAGATCGGCACTCACCGGATCTTCCTGATACATTGCTGGAAGATATTGCAGCGATGAGACACGTGGAAAATAGACACGCGCCTGCTCTATCGTCGGTGTCGCCGTGCCATCACTCTGCAAAATGAACCGCAACCATAAATAGCGTCCCGGTTGACTTCGCACCAGACAGTCCCAATCCGTCGTCCCGTCACCCTCGCTGCTGTGCGTCTGCCCGGCCCCTGTCACCCACTGCTCTTGTGGCAAGCGCAGTATCTCCTCTAGCGGCTTTTGCGTTTCAGAGGTGAAGGTTGCGACACTGATACTCGTGCCACCTGGCACGGTGGCATTCAGGCGCACGCGATGCCACTGACAATGATAACGATTACTATCCAGAGGGCCAGAAAGAGAAGTGCCCTCGCTTTGATACAGCGTAAAAGAATGCGACTGCAAGACATTTTGCTTTTGGGTATCAGTAAGTAGCGGCGTGCCATGCCTGTCAAAAGTCAGTGCATTCCCTTCACAGTAGAAGTTGCCGCACAATGCTGGTGGCGCATAGCTTCCATTAGCCAGACGATAATAGTAGGAGCGATTACGCGCTACCCCATCACAAAGGTAGATATTGCCTACAGCGTCCACTGCGACAGCCAGCGGCAAAAAACGTCCCTGCACACTTTGCGAGCGCACTATGCGTTGCTGAAAATTCCCCTCGGCGTCCAGCACAGTTACATACGCTTTCCCTTCCTGTAATACATACAGCGCACCATGCTGGTCGAGTGCCAGTGCAGTTGGTTTTTCCAGAGCTGGCTCTATTGCAGTTGCCCCCGTCACGGCACGTTGCCACTGACCCCAGCGGTCAAAGATATGAATGAGACCATGAGCATAATCCGCGATATAGACGCGCTGATTGGCAGCCACCGCAATACCGCGAGGTTGCCAGATGGCGGTTCGCGCTACTGTCGCATCGTCTTCGCTCGGTGCTTCGTCGCGCTGCTCATTTGCTGTAGCTGAGCGCACCTCAATCGCCCCGTTCTCGGCTCGTCTCACCCACAACGGTCCCCAAACATAGCGCAACACGAGACCTTTGAGCGCGAAGACCTGCACGCGCCGATTGCCCGCATCCACCACGTATAGATCGTCATACGCCGAGATAGTAAGAGCATAAGGCTGCTTAAACTGACGCGGATTACTGCCGATACCGCCAATATTGGCTAAAGTTGCAAAGCGTTGACGGGCAACATCGAAACGTTTAATGCTGCACACCTGAGCGTCCAGAATGTAGAGGCATCCCTGTGTATCTTGAGCAAGCGAGACAGGCAAGACTAACCCACCAAAAGTCCCCGATACATCCGTCAACGGGCACTCTATCCCCGACAACGGTTGCAGAGAAAGACAACCCGCCGCATCAATCATCACGCCGTCTAAAGCCGCTGGCAGCCAGCCGGTATGCTGGTTTAACAAGAGGAATGGCACAGTCTCGCTCGTCAGGACAGTCATCGCGCACCCCCCACCAAAAAGCGTATATCATAATCAGCAAGATAAGGCAACGCACCCGCCTCAAGAGCAATATCTTTATAAGAGTAGGGCTGTCCATCAAGATAGACGGTAAACTGATTATCTTGAATGTAATCGACGCCGTCAACCTCCATGACCACACGATAGAGCTTCGAGAAATAGATCGTGCCGCCAAAGGGCCAGCCCTGCCCATCATCGCCGCCATTCAGCGGGTCGAGATAGTTTTGCAGTGATGAAATGACCTGCTGCTGCACGCGCGTAAAGTTCGCGGTAGGTTTCACCGCCAGCGTCGTCTCAATGCGAACCATATGATATGTTGGCGGCACAACATACACCTCCGCCGTCAACAAACGGTGCTTATCCAGGTACGCACACACCAACGAGAGCGTCGCAGGCAGTGGCATAGGAGGTGATTGATCACTCTCTGGCACAACAATCACTGTCACCATCCCTGGCAACTTTTGACCGGGAAATTGGGGATGGGTGAGTGGTAAAGCTTTCGCCCGTCGGATCGCTGCCCCTGGCGTTGCAATGGCGATAGACTCAAAATCATCGACGGTCACGGCGCGTCCCTTGTTTTTGAGTACCTGTGGCACACGCTGCTTAGCTTCATCGAGCGTCTCTTCGTCAGTCCCTCCAAAGGCCGCTTTACGATTGGTAACGCTCTCAACGCCCTGAAGAACATCTTGCAAGGCAGTAATTGTGTTCACCGTAACATTGCCCTGTTTGCCACCACCATAGCTGTACTCACGTGCTATGATACTATTGCTCTGTTGCGTAGGCCGTGGAATAGCTCCCCGTATCCCATCGCCGAAAGTAATCATGCCTGTTGTGCGGTTCAGCGTGAAATGCCTGTCATCTGACTTCGATGCATAAAAATCACTCACCTCTTGCCATGTCTGCGGACCACCGCCCTCGTCAATCTGCAACCACACGCTCGTTATTGTATTTGTAACATGCTGTTCGCCTATCTGATATGATGACAAGCTCGCAGTATTCACGAGCAGCCGCGTATGGCTTGCATCACGCGGCTCGACGACAAGACGCGGTATTGAGCGCACAACAATCGGCGTATTGGCTAGCTGAAATTGCTGCCCCGGTAGCCCATTACTGCTCCCCAAAGCCTCATCACGCACAGTCACGGCTTGTATGGCCCGTACCGTGTTCGTCACTATCGCTTCCAAACATGGCGCGAGCTGGTAGCCACTCTGCACTAAGCGCGCTCGTAACCAGTAGAGCGGCTGCGCTACTTGCCCATACAGGGCACGTTGACATCTACGCCCCGGCCCTTGTATAGAGATATGCCCATCTTGCGTCAGTGCTTGCGTTCCATCCGCGTCGAGATGCAGAGATAGCCATTGTTGCCCGTTGTAATATTCCCAAATGATACTCGCTGGCAATGGGTCTAATGTGCCCCCCGTACTACAATGCAGACTAGCAGTCTTGAGATTCGCGCTGGCCGTATATACCGTCAAATCTATCTGCTGTTCCGTCAGAGCGTTCACGGCATCAAAGCCAAGCAGTAGCGCGTTTCCAGCGCGTGGAATAGGACCGAAAGGAAAAAAGCTTTGTCCCGGCAGCGCGTTTTTTTGCGTCAGCACACTGTAGCTCAGGCCATCGAAACTCTGTATCTCGCGCAATGCTGCTCCCAGAGCGATCAGGTTCTCCTGCGTTTCAAACACGCCACCAGATGCCGCCGCTACTTTCGTGCCTTTGCTGATACTGATATAATCCGCGACCGCTGGAGAGAGCGTAAACGTCAGGTCCGCACTCGCTGGCTGTGCTGGATTTTGCTCTATACCGAGCAATTGCAGAAATTTGAGATAATTGCGTTCTGGCACGAGATTCAGACGATAGAGCAATACATCTGTCATCCAACCAAACAATTCGAGCAGCGTCATTCCTGGATCGCTCTCGTTGAAGTCGGTCCACTCCGGTGTATAGCGGGGTATCAACATTCTGGCCTCAGCTACCAGATCAGCAGCACGGCGATCATCAAGGTTTGGCGGCTGTATAGGCATAGCTACGCTCCCTCTTTCAGAAAGAATGGATAGACCAGGTTGAACAGTGCATTGTTGGAACGTATGCGATAATCCAGACGAATGAGCAGCATATTGGTCTCGCTCGCGCTATCC
>DAICZM010000579.1 GCA_027311145.1 Ktedonobacterales bacterium | reverse complement strand
GCGTTCTTTCCCATCCGCCATCGGGCGCATGCGGAGCGAATAGCCCGAAAAAATCGCTTGGACGGGTTGACGACGCAGGTTATCAATGGCCGCCGCCAGTTCTCCATGTTGCGGGTCATCCGGCCACATCTGGCAAGGATAGACATTGCCAATCTCATCAGCGATATCCAACGCCACCAATTGCGCCTTGGAATTGGTTTTCTTGACATTGATTTCCAGCAGACGCGCAGATTTCACCGTACCAGTTAATACCACAGCCATGAGAATACTCCTTTGTTGTCGCAAGACAGCGGCCCCAGCACAGCGCGAGAGCCGCACAGGAAAACAGCACGACAAGAACACCCTACGAGGACACCGAGACGACCGCCGCACACCGCCGTAACCAGACCTGATGACGCAGCCGCTCCAGAGCCACGCGCCGTTCCCGTTGTTGCCAGGACCAGTCATAGCGCATATGGCAGGAGGGACACAACGCCATCAGCCGAGGTGCAGGGTTCCAAGGGTCATGATCGAGATGACACGCCGCCAGCGCGACCGTATAGACAACCCCTGTTCGCTCAGAGACGGCAGATGCCCCATGTGCAATCCCACACCACGCGCACCGCCAACCTGCCGCCTCTTTACAGGCCCGTGCCAAGGCTTCCCAATGGTCGGGATAGAGCCAACGATGTTTCACGTTGCGCCCCCGCCTACGACAAGGCAGCCGTAGCCACCGGAACGCTATACACAAACGTGCCATCCGTCAACATCTGGCAGTCAAAGAAAATCGCGCCCTCGACATCCAGGTCACTGCCCGCAGGCACGACATTCATGCACTCGACAGGCCCACCACCGAGCATCGCCAGCACCAACGCCGCCGCGAAAACGTCACGTTCTGCGACCACAGCAATGATCGTATCCCGTTCCACATCGAACGGCGCATCTAAGACCGAGAAGACATACACATCAAACGGCATCACGACACCCCCTAGACCCAGGCCATGAGCAACCAGCAGGCATGCTCATACGACCGATAGAAAATGGTTGCCACATCGGAAAAGCCCCCTTCACACGCCACGGCATACAACCGAGCCAAGGCATCACGCGCCGCAACCACATCAAGCACCGAAGGCCCGACCATCTCATGTAAGACCAGATGCGCCGTGTTCAGATCAACGGATGCTTGTTGCGCATACACCGCATGCTGTGAGACCCAGCGAGAATAGCGGGCAAACAGATCATCCATACGCCCCCCTACAACACATGCAGAAGAAAGGCGAACGCATACACGAGGAACGACCAATCCACAAACAGCATGAACACCCCCGCCGAAAGCGCACACCCGATTTTTTGTCCAGTTTCATCGACCCTCCCTTGACGCGCCAGCCCCCACATGCCACAATAGGTAGCAGGTACGAGCAGTACGCACGCAACATGTACCAAAAGACTGGTTGCGGTTGGCAGACCACAGCCAGTCATCCTTATGCCGCCACATTGCTCGACACATCGGCATCAGACCACTCATTCCACTGCTCCGAACGCACCCATCGCCGTTCGCTTTTCGCCAATCCCAGACAGACGAAGCAGACCCATTCAAACGGCAAGCGTATCGGATGAAGCGAAATAAGGCGGGTCAGCAACGCACGTTGCTCACACCATTCACAATGACCATGCATACCAAACCCCCAGAATACGAGCAAAAACAACACACAACACACAGGAGAGGTGTTTGCACAGGCAATGTCTCATCATGCCCTTCCTCTCTCGACACCACCCGTTAGCAAACCCATTCTACAGGAGCTCCCACCCCTGGCTACCGTGAGCGTTCATACACTGCTTTCCAACATGTGATGCTTGTCCTCATAGATGCGCTGGACGCAGGGTCTACGCCGTTCCTTCCGTCGCAGTCCTGTCCTCAGTGGTTCCACGCAGTCTAGGCGGTTGCCCTCGACCATTCGGTTGACCAATATTCTGAGTTAGCGGGAGCAACCCGCAAGATCAGTTGTGTCACCGCTCGACACGTCCCTAACGCATTCGGTAGCTCACTATTCAGTTGTAAAAGGACCTCACTGGTATCAACCAGTGGTATGTTCCAATTATAATTTGGTACGTACCAAATGTCAATACCAAAAGAGGTGGATTTTCAAAAAGCTAGTAATTTTGCTTTCCCTATGGTATTCTTTGGTAAATCAGTGGTACTTACCAAAATAAATATAAAGAAAGCGGCAGCTATGGACGAGGAAAAGGAGACAAAAATCGATGAGGTAGTGACAGAACTTTCATCGAGAATAGAGCGTGGCATCTATGTCGCTGGACAAAAGTTACCAGCCGAGCGCGAGATAGGAGACGAGCTAGGGGTAAGCAGAGCAACCGTAAGAGCTGCGTTCCTCCGATTGCAGGCAGACAATATCATAGACACCGTGCCACGATCAGGAGCGTTTGTAAGATCGCCAAGCGCAAAGGTGCTTGTTGGACCATCCGCTCCTAAGATTGCAAAAGGCTTAGAATTGAAACGAGCGGGTTCATTTATCCGTGCTATGGAAGCACAAGGCAGACAAACGCTTGTTCGTTTCATCGAACCTTCATCAATCATCCCAGCAGGAGCCAAGATAGGAGCAGAATTAGGAGCAGACCCAGAAACCAAAGTTTTGCGCCGCTACCGTGTTCACATCGTAGACAGGATACCCTATCGCATACTGGACAGCTACTATCTCGCATCATTGCTTGGCGACCTACTTGGCAAAGACGAAGGATATATACCACTGTTTAAGTGGATGTATGAAC
>DAICZM010000578.1 GCA_027311145.1 Ktedonobacterales bacterium | reverse complement strand
GTGTATCCACGTAGTTTTTTCGATAGCAATGGAGATGGGGTAGGCGATATCCCTGGGATTATTTGTAAACTGGATTATTTTTGCTGGTTGGGCGTTGATGCAATCTGGCTCTCACCAATTTTTCCGTCCCCGATGGCTGATTTTGGCTATGATATTAGTGATTATGTCAATGTACATCCGCTCTTTGGAACGCTTGAAGACCTGGATAAGCTGGTCCACGAGGCTCACTTGCGCAACCTCAAGGTGGTTCTAGACTACGTACCCAACCACACTTCCGATGAGCATCCCTGGTTCCAGGAGTCACGCGCCAGCCGTACCAACGAGAAGCGTGACTGGTATATCTGGCGTGACCCGGCACCACATGGGGGGCCACCAAATAACTGGCGAGGTCTATTTGGTGGATCAGCCTGGCAATTCGATGAACTGACCAGACAATACTACCTGCACCTCTATGATGTCAAACAACCCGATCTGAACTGGCGTAATCCGGCAGTGCGCCAAGCTATGTATGACGTGTTGCGCTTCTGGCTCGATCGGGGCATTGATGGTTTCCGTATCGACGCTCTGCAAGGCGTAGTCAAAGACGAGCAGTTCCGCGATAACCCGCCCAATCCCACGTGGAAGCCGGGCGATCCTCCATACCTTGAACAGATAGGGCGTTATACTGAGGATCAGCCGGGACTCCATGAAATTGCGCAGGAGATGCGCGCTGTCGTTGATGGCTATGAGCAACGGATGATGATTGGCGAGATTTATTTGCCAATGGATCGACTAGTACAATATTACGGTGGGCAACTTGACGAGATACACCTGCCCTTCAATTTCCAGTTTGTGACCATGCCAACGTGGGAAGCGCAGACGGTGCATCGGATAGTCGATGCCTACGAAACGATGTTGCCGCCGGGAGCGTGGCCCAACTGGGTTTTGGGCAATCATGATCGAACCCGTATCGCCACTCGTGTTGGTCGGGAACAGGCCCGCGCCACCCAGATGCTCTTGCTCACATTGCGCGGCACGCCAACCTGCTACTATGGAGAAGAGCTGAATATACAAGATGTTCCAGTTCCGCTTGCATTGATACGCGATCCGATGGGGCAGGAAAACCCTGAGCATAGTCGTGATCTGGTGCGCACACCGATGCAATGGGATAGCGGTGCCAATGCTGGCTTCTGCCTTGCTGAGGTAACTCCCTGGTTACCCGTGGCAGATGATTATCAGAGCTATAACGTGGCGACAGAAAAAGAGGATGCACACTCGATGCTGACACTCACACGCACGCTACTACAGCTTCGACGAACTCAACCAGCTCTAACACTTGGTTCTTATCACTCCCTCGAACAGGAAAACACAAACTGTTTCGTCTATGTGCGCCACTACCACGAACAGCAGTATCTGATCGTCTTGAACTTTTCGGCACAAGAGCAAGTGGTCAAACTGAACGGGCAAGGGCATATCGTTCTCTCTACCTATGTAGATCGTACAGGCCCCATTGATTTCTCAACACTCCATTTGCGCGGGCACGAAGGCCTGTTGATTGATAAAACAGGGGCATAAGCGATTGCATGTGGTAAGTGGGTGAGCATAGCACAAGCAAACTAGCAAGCAAAGCGGCATCAGAAAACACGCTGCTTTGCTTGTTCAGTTTTCAGGGTGAAAAGTATAAACGTCACCATCCTTTAACACCATTCCCTCAATAGATTTTGGACACTGTGATATGATATCTGCAAATGCACAATAGCTTGGCATGAGACCACCAAGCGCGTCTTGGACCTTAGTCTATCAGGCAATCGACGGGTGAGATTCCTCATATGCTAGAATGTTTGTTCACTTAGTCATCACACTTTGGGGTGGAAGATATGCACGAAGAACAATCCTGGCGCAACCTTTTGGCAGACATTATCAGCAACCCACGCGAAAAACAACGTCTCGCCGAAGAACTAGGCGTCAAGCCAATTACGCTGAGCCGTTGGGCCAGTGGAGAATCTACGCCACGCTCAGATAATTTACGCCATTTATTAGAGGTACTTCCTCAACATAGAGAGCAGCTCCTCGCTTTAATTCAGAAGGAAAAAGGCTTTGAAGAGTTCTCTAACGAGATCATCGAAGACACACACAAAGAGATTCCAACTGAATTTTATACTCAAATATTGGCATCACTCTCTTCTTCCATGATGAACCTACGTTTCTGGTCCATTACCCAACTCATTATCCAACAGGCCCTTAAACAGCTTGACCCCGAACGCTTGGGCATGTCGATTTGGATCGTCACCTGCATGCCGCCATCCGGCACTCCACCGCTTGTACATAGCTTGCGTGAGAGAATCGGCAATGGAACACCGCCCTGGGGCGCAAACCTTGAACAAAAAGGACTCTTCCTCGGCGCTGAATCGCTTGCTGGCAATGTCGTGACATTATTTCGCCCCAGCATTATCGAAAACCTTGATGAAGAACTCATCTTGCCCGTCTCGCTCAGCGAGTATGAAAAAAGCTGTGCGATTTACCCGCTACTCTATTCAGGACGCATCGCTGGTGCATTCATGGTCTCCAGCACCCAGTATAACTATTTTTTACCCCAATCTCGCTCTTCGCTCATCCACGACTATGCCAATTTGGTCGCCCTAGCCTTCGATCCAAAAGATTTCTATGAGCCTGAGCAAATCGCGCTTAGCATTATGCCCGATCAGACAAAACAAAAACCGTTTTTTGCTCATTTTCGCAATCACTTCTCACGGGTTATGCACGAGTCAGTACTCGATAAGACTT
>DAICZM010000577.1 GCA_027311145.1 Ktedonobacterales bacterium | reverse complement strand
AGGGGGAATAATCCTTTGAAAAGTTACGATACTGAGCCACGTGAGGAGACACAGGCAGCATCGCATGATATGGTCTTACCATCGGATATACAAGAAGTGGCGATGGTAGACCTGGAGTCTGCTACCCCTCTCTCAGATGTTGAGTTGACTCTACAGGGAAGCAATGGCGATGAGGTGATTGTGCCAGTCAAACGACGGTGGTTTTTAGCACCTTCGCGTGAGCAGTGGCGAAATTGGCTGCCTTTTCTGGGCTTAATAGCACTGGGGGCACTACTCCGTTTTTGGGGGTTGGGCGATAAACCTCTGCATCATGATGAGAGCCTGCATGCCTATTTCTCGCTGCAACTGTTGCACAACAATATCCAGAATTGGGCCGCTTGCTTCAATGCCTATGCGAGTTGCTACCGCTACGACCCACTGTTGCATGGACCATTTCAGTTTCACGCTATTGCATTGGTCTATCAGATTAGTCAGTGGTTGGGGGCGCCCGATCATGGCGTGAATACCTTTACCGTGCGTATTCCTGCCGCTGTGTTGGGAACAGTGATTATCGGTCTGCCCTATTTCATGCGTGACTATCTAGGAAAAGTGGGTGCATGGCTGGCCGCGTTTCTACTGGCTGTCTCACCGAGTATGGTCTACTTCTCGCGTTTTGCGCGTGAAGACATTTATATGGCCTGCTTTACGCTGTTGCTGGTGGTGGCAATAGGACGCTATATCAAGGAACGTAAGCTACGCTGGATTGTCATTGCTGCCTGTGCATTCGCGCTTTCCTATGCGACCAGTGAGGCAACCTTCTTGACTATTGCTGTCTTTGGCAGTTTTCTGGGGGCACTGATCGTTTGGGAGCTTGGTAAGCGATGGCCTGTGCGCGCGAGCGTTCATGCAGATGCCGCCTTCACACGCTATTTGCCTAAAACGGGTGGGCCTGTGTTGCTCGTGCTGTATTTCTTGGTGATCGGGCCGCTTGCAAAAATTGCCCTTGCGTTGCTAGGACAACTTTCCGCCTATATTATTAATCCGAAAAATACGCCAACGGCTGATGCCTTTGTCGCAACTCTGAAGGCTCGCACGGTGGAAGTGATTCCCTGGTTTGGTATCCTGCTTGGCCTCTACGTCCTTTTTATTCTCGCTCGCGAGATGAGGGGCAAAATGCCTGGGCCAGGGCGACGCGGCCTCGCCAACTACGTTGATCCACAGCAACAACCCTTGCTCGATACCATTCTGACAATGGAGTGGACGCACTGGTTCTTTGCCCTGATTTGTGCCTGGACCATTTTTCTCGTTCTTTTTACTGCGCTCTTCACCAATGTCGCCGGTGGTATTGGCGATGGTATCTGGCAAGGTCTCTACTATTGGCTACAGCAGCAAGAAGTCGCACGTGGTGGGCAACCCTGGTATTATTACCTGATGCTCATTCCGCTCTATGAGCAAATCGGTGTTGTGTTTGGCCTTGTGGGCATTGCACGTTGCCTCTTCAAGCCTAACCCGTTTCGTCTGTTCATAGTTTACTGGTTTGTGGGCGATTTTGCCATCTACTCATGGGCCGGTGAGAAGATGCCCTGGCTGATGATCTTTATGACGATGCCGATGATGGTGTTGGCGGCCATTGGTCTCGAACCATCTATTGTAACGTTATTCAACGCGCTCAAAAATTACTGGCATCGTCGTACAACTGTGCAGACAGTTGCGACTGATGAGGTAGGAGAACTGTTGCGGCTGGTGCATCCTGCGCGTCCGGCATTAAATAAGCGCGCACTCGCTGGAGCGGGTGCAACAGTTCTCTTCGCTTTGCTGCTTTTGTTACCTACCTTGCACAATATGTATGAAGTGTCTTACGTACATGCGGCAGATGGCCCACACGAGATGATGGTTTATGTGCAGACGACAACTGATGTCAAGATCGTAATGGCGAAGCTGAATGCGCTTGACCAGAAGGTTGATGGCGGTTCGCATCAACTGGCAATAGGTGTGATGTCCGATGCCGAGTGGCCCTTTGCCTGGTATCTCCGCGACTATACGAGCGTCTGTTATGGCTTTCCCACTGCCTGTCCAACAATGGTAAACCAGGTGCAGGCCATTATTACGGGTGGAGATAATCTCTACACTGCCGAGTCGCAGTATGGGAAGAGCTATCTCTATCAACAATATCAGATGCGTACCTGGTGGGATGAAGGCTACAAACCCGCTCCGTGCGTGCCGACGAAGGCCAATAACAATTGCGTGGGCCAGCAGACCTGGGGTGGTGTTGGGCCGTTACTTTGGCTGAGCTATGGTGACAACCCACCGCCGGGAGCGAAATTCAATCTTGGCTTGGCTGCGAAAAATGTCTGGGACTGGTGGTGGTATCGCAAGGCAATTGGTAGTACGGACGGAGCCTATCTGATGGGTCTTTTCGTTCGTAAGGGGCTGAACGTCAATCCATAGCGCATGTCTTAAAAATTCGGGGCCTCTCTTTAGAAGACCTATCGAGCGATTCGATGATAATTTCATCGCTATCGTCATTCGATGATGTCTCTTGCGCGGAAAGGTGTGCTTGCTCCTTCTCTGTCAATAGGTCAATAGTGCAGGCTTGTTTTCTCATAGTCTGAATGATAAGCTGTACAGTATAGCGTGCCGAACTGAAATAGTGTTTGGTAAATTGCGTCTAAAAATGCCCAACGCATGAAGCTTTATGATCGCAAACATTGCTACCAGCGGATGATACTCGCAAAGATGGAGGAAGGCTTCAATGAATATTGCACAAGGATTGGCCCATGCCAAAAAAGTA
>DAICZM010000576.1 GCA_027311145.1 Ktedonobacterales bacterium | reverse complement strand
GTGCATGTGCATTAGCGCGTGTCATCTCGGTCTGCGGTTCTGCTCCCACGACGGTGCCAAACGGCTGCGAGGCATCGGGATGAGGATGGCTGGTTACAATCACCTCTTTACGCACAGGAGCAGCCTGTATACCCACGTCGCAGAGTGTTGCAGCAACTAGCAAGACAGAAAGTCGCTCGCCCCAGGAGGCAACCGCCGCAGTGGGTAGCATCACATCTTGCCCGGCCTGCACAGTTGCGCGCAGAGTGGCAATATCTTGAGCCAGTCCAGCCAGTGCGGTCTCAATCTCGTTGCGCAACGTAATCCGTCTAGTCTCATCCTCAATCGCCTGCTCAATCGCGTCAAAATGCTTCTGGCGCAATGTCTGCATTTCGTGTATCATCGCCTCTTCATCACCAACACAGGTGAGACGCGCAATACGCAACAATTGATCGGTAATACCAGACATAGCGGAAACGACGACGACAGGAAATGCCTCTTCGACATCCCGACGCGTGGTGGCAACTATCGTAGCCACGCGGCGAATACGCTCACCGCTGCCCACGGATGTGCCACCAAATTTGAGTACCTGAACACTGACAACACCATTCATGAAATCACCACTCAATCCTTCTTACACTATACGGTTGCTGGCTCTTCGACAACAGCGGCCTTCAGAGCCTGGTCGAGATCATCAAGCAGGTCTTCCACCGTCTCCAAGCCGATAGAAAGACGCACAAAATCAGGCGTGACACCAGTGGCAAGCTGCTCTTCAGGCTCCAACTGTGAATGCGTCGTGCTGGCAGGATGAATGATGAGCGACTTGGCATCACCAATGTTTGCCAGGTGCGAGAACAATTCTACGTGGCGAATCAATTTTTTGCCCGCTTCCAAGCCACCTTTGATGCCAAAGCCCACGATTGCACCATAGCCATGCGTGAAGTATTTCTCAGCAAGGGTATGCTGCGGATGGCTCTTGAGACCAGGGTAGAGAACCCAGCTAACGGCGGGATGCGCTGCCAGGAACTCAGCGACGCGCAAGGCATTTTGGCTATGTCGCTCCATACGCAGGGGCAATGTTTCCAAACCCTGCAAGAAGAGCCACGAGTTAAACGGCGTGGTTGCCGCCCCCAGATCACGCATCAATTGGACACGAGCCTTGATAATATAAGCCAGGGGACCAAGTGCCTCGACATAGCGCAGGCCATGATATGAAGGGTCTGGCTCAGTCAACATGGGGAAGCGACCACTGGCCGCCCAGTCGAACTTGCCACTATCGACAATAATACCGCCAACCGATGTACCATGCCCACCGATAAATTTGGTTGCCGAATGAACTACAATATCAGCTCCATGCTTAAAGGGCTGCACGAGATAGGGCGAAGGAACAGTATTGTCGAGGATCAGCGGCAAACCATGTTCATGCGCGATATCGGCCACAGCGCGGATATCCAGCGTATCCAGACGGGGATTGCCAAGTGTCTCAGCATAAATAGCTTTCGTGCGCCCATTGATGGCTGCACGGAAATTCTCAGGGTCACGCCCATCGACAAAATGGACCTTAATGCCCATCTTGGGTAGCGTATAAGCGAAAAGGTTATATGTGCCACCATAGAGGCTGGTCGAAGAGACAATTTCGTCACCAGCCTCGGCGATGTTCAAAATAGCCAGCGTTTCCGCCGCTTGACCTGAAGAGGTTGCCAGTGCGCCTACGCCACCTTCCAAGGCTGCAACACGGCGCTCGAAGGCATCCTGCGTCGGGTTCATGATACGCGTGTAAATATTGCCAAACTGCTTAAGGGCAAAGAGATTAGCGGCATGCTCAGGGCTATCAAACACATACGAAGTAGTTTGATAAATTGGGACAGCACGCGCATTTGTCGCACTATCAGCGGTTTCCTGACCAGCATGCAAAGAAAGCGTTTCAAAACCGTAGCTACGGTTGCTATTTAATGCCATTATGTTTCTCTCCTTAGATAAGAACAACGGGTTACACCGGATGGAACCCACACAAGATAGATGGACACGATAAATCGGTCCTTACATGATACACATGCATGTCAATTATCACACAGCATCGTTGATGATTAGTGATAGAGCATCGGCCATTTGCTCCCACTCTTTGAGGAAAGCATCATGCCCATGCGGTGAGTCTAATTCGAGATAGGTAGCATCGCCGCCCACGGAGCGCACCTTGTCAGCAAGCCAGCGTGTATGCGCCGCTGGGAAGAGAAAATCAGAGCGGATACCAACAAACAAAGCTTTGCTGCGCAGACGGCGCAGTGCGGCCTCTAGCGAGGGATAGCCCTCGCTCACGTCATACAGGTCCATTGCACGGCTGAGATAGAGGTAGCTATTGGCGTCGAAACGCTGTGCCAGTAAGGCCCCCTGATGGAAAAGATAGCCCTCAACATCAAAGCGTCCACCGAGGTCGCTGGTATGACTGGGTGAGGGAACAACACTATTGCGAGCAGGACGACGTGCAAAGCGCTGCTCCATCGCTTCCTCGCTCTGGTAGGTAATCATTGCCAACATACGCGCAATCGCTAGCCCGGTGATCGGCCCTTGCCCAGGATAGTAGTCGCCGTGCTGCCACAATGGGTCGGCCATGATGGCCTGCCGCTCGACCTCGCTGAACGCAATGGCCTGTGCGGTTAACGCTGGGGTCGCCGCGATGATTGCGACCTTGTTGACGAGTTCGGGATAAGAGATGGACCACTGAAGGGCCTGCTGCCCACCAATGGAACCGCCAATCACAAGGGCAAGTTGGCGCACACCCAGATAGGTCAACAATGAGT
>DAICZM010000575.1 GCA_027311145.1 Ktedonobacterales bacterium | reverse complement strand
AACTATAGCTTTTATACAGAGAAAATGGGACATCCGCATCCTCATTTCGCTTGGCGTTCCAAATTCTCAGACCTTCTCTATAAAGCTGATCCTGCAATGCCTGTACGCACCATAAAAGCGTTGGGCGGACAATACACCGGCCCTTTTCATTGGGAAAATAGGCCGTTTAGTATTAATGAGCTGAAACGATTGCAAACTTTTCCTGATAATTACACATTGATTGGTGGGCGGTTGCTTGCAATAGAACAAATTGGCAATTCTGTTCCTCCTCAGTTTGGACGTATGTTGGCACTTGCCGTTTTGGAACAGATATTTGGAGTAAAACTCCCATTTAGGATAGATTATCTCGCTCCTGATGAAGAATTGTCATTTAGACAGAGAAAGAGCAATCTTACCCAATACTACCAAGAAAAAGCCAGATTAGCTATTGCTAATATGACCGAAAACCCTCATATAAACAGTGTGCCAATGACCTTAGAAGACATAAATGTTTTTGATGAGAAAGAAGAAATTGAAGAAACGGCTATATGCCGGGCCTATTTAGGTACTGATTTCTCCTGGCACGTTATGGGCGATAGTGTTCAAGTATATCCTTGGAACTTTGAATATTCTGTGATAAAGAGAGAGAATAGCCTGGAATTTCGCGTGGGCAATGCTCAAAATATATCGCAATCACCAATGAGTGTGATTGAAGTGACGCCAACGAAAAAATGGAATTTACCGGTACAAACGATTCAGCTTGTTTCTTATGATACATCCTTACTTTCTCTTACCGCTTGCTGGAAAGTGTTTGAACATTATATAGTGTCAAAAAAGTTTAAAGCGGATTTGGTGCAGCTCAATAACTACTATCAATATGCGCCTTTGATAATAATAAAAGTGCAGTTTTCTCCCGTCGTTCATGAAAATGAATCCATGTATCAATGGGAGATTTTAAAAAAGATTCTAGAAGGTAAGGGCGTGCGTCAAATAACCGCTATAGAAAATGTTGCAAATTTATGGGGCCTTACTATCAAAAAAACCATCGATTTTTTGATTTTGCTTCGTTCGTTAGGATATGAAGTGAGAAGTGAATATACAAATAATCAGATACCTAGTGGATGTATACTCATTCCATATTCTTTTCCTACATTCACCCCAAAAAGTGTGCAATTAAGAAAAACACTTTTTCCTACTGTTTTTGGTGAACAGCAGTCAACTGTTCAGAGCGCATATCGATCAATCAAAGGCTCCTATAGATGAACCTACTTATGATTGGCTACAGTCACTGCAAAATGTGTTGAAATAGAGATGAACAAAAGCCGCCGCTAGTAACTGCTAGCGGCGACTTTTATGTTACTAAGCGGGCGTTGCCGCAGCCGTTGGTGTGGGCGTGCCCCTTTGGATTGCTCGGCCTGCGAGGAAACGATCAAGTGCGGCCGGCTGTTTCTCGAGGCGTTTAATGGTCACCTGGACCTGTTTTTGTGTCAGACTTCCGCTTGTTACCGATGGTTGTAAGCTTGTCTGTATGGCTGTGCTGACAATGCTTTGTAGTTGTGTGGCGGATACACCTTGCGCGTTCGCAATCTGGCTCAAGGTTTGTCCTCCTTGCAACTCTGTCGTGAGTTGAGTGGGTGTGAGCTTGAGGCCTTGTGCAATCTGGTTCACAATCGTGTTTCTCTGGGCACGTAGTGCCTGTGTCACAAGATTGACCGTTTTGGTTGGTGTGGCTGCGACGGTCGGCACGGGCGTCACGCTTGTGCCTTGTTTTGCCGAGGTGAGTGTCGGAATGAGGAAGAGTGCGCCAACGCTAAGAGCGAGGATGAGCAGCAAAATGCCGATCACAATGAAAATGACACGTTTATTCATGTATGTATGCTCCTGCTAGTAAGAGAGGTCTTCTAACGATATCTTTAGCATAGCCGAGAGCAGTAAAGAAAACGTGCATAAATATTCAAGGTTTGCTCAAGATTGCATGGGGTATATGTGCTTGTGGGGAAGCAAAGAAAAGGAAGACACGGAACCAACATGCTCGTGTGTGGTTCCGTGTCCGTTATCTGTGCGTGCGAGGGTTCAGGGACAGTTTGTTATGCACCTTGTCCTGGTGCGCCACCGAAGCGACCGGGCATACCAAAGCTGTGACCATTCAGAAGATGCTGCAAGAACTGGGGATTGTTCTTGAACTGCTGCTGAATAGTGTTGGCCTGGGTCTGCGTCAGATCGCCATTGCTGACGGCCTGTGTGAGAATGCTCTGCATCGTGTTGGTGAGCAGGGTTTGCAGTTGTGTGGCAGAGACACCCTGCGCGGTTGCGATAGCACTCAGGCTTTTGCCAGACTGCAAGTCGCTAGTCAGTTGAGCTGAGGTCAGGTTAAGACCTTTTGCCACATCTGTCAACGCGGTACTCATATATTTTTGCATTGCTGGACCACCAGCGAAACCGAGGCCGTGGCCGCCACGAGGGCCATGCAGACCAGGCAGATTGCATGCCTGTTTATTTGCCATATTCTGCTCGATCTGGGTGGCTTGAGCCTGCGTCAGTTTGCCATCTTTTACCATCTGGTTGATGACATCGGTGCTTGCAGCCTGCTCTGCCTGCTGCAATGTGCTGACGGAGACATTGAGCCGTTTTGCCAAATCGCTCTGATATTGCGTACAGTAAGCATTGGTTGTCGGGGTTGCAACGGTGGTACTTGTCTTGCTACTGCTGCTCGTGCTGGCAGAAGCCAAGAGTGGTCCGGCATAGAATGCTCCAAAGAGAATAGCTACTAGAAGAACAAAACTACCTCCACCAATCATC
>DAICZM010000574.1 GCA_027311145.1 Ktedonobacterales bacterium | reverse complement strand
ATGTTCATACGGGCCAGGGCGTAGGTCGCGTTATCCATCTCCTGCCCATAGATCGTGATGCCATGCGACTCGTCGGCGGCCTTGAGTAGCAGCGAACCGGAGCCACAGGTGGGGTCATAAATCGTCTGGCTCTGACTGGTAGCGCGGCTAATGCTAATGACTTTGGCGATGATGCGTGAAACCTCGGCGGGTGTATAAAACTGGCCTTTGCTCTTGCCCGACTCGGTGGCGAAGTGGCGCATCAGATACTCGTAAGCGTCTCCCAGCAGATCATCGCCCTCGGCGCGGTTCTGCTGAAAATCGAGGGCGGGATCATTAAAAAGTGAGATCATATTGGAGAGGCGGTCCTGCATCTCCTTGCCCTTGCCCAGCTTGTCGGCATCGTTGAAATCGGCCACGTCGATGACGCCCTTGAGTCCGTTGGCCTCGGCGATTTTGGCGATGATCTTATTGATCTTGTCGCCGATCTCCTTATCGCCCACTAGCGCAACCATATCAGCAAAGCTGCACCCTGGCGGGATTTCGATCAGCGGGCGCGCCTGACCAGCGTATTTATCGGAGATATATTTGATGAAAAGGAGTACGAGGATATAGTCTTTATATTGTGAGGCGTCCATGCCGCCACGAAGCTGGTCACAATTTTTCCATAACAAGCTATAGAGTTCACTTTTCTTGATCGCCATGAGAAGTTTTCCCCACTATCTTTCTCTGCTACGGTGTGCCAGAGAGCTGGCCTGGACTGTTAGTGTAGCGCATCACCTATCAGAATGCAAGCAGAGAATAGCCCGAAAATCATCTTTCTTGTTGGCTTCGGCGTTGGTGCGGGTTTTCTTGGTTTGTAAGCAAGACTATAGATGCCTGTTTCGTTAATAAGTGGTAATATACAAGATGATACTCTTCCTTGGGGGATTTTTCCGAAATTTGTTTTTCTGTACTGTTGTTAAAGACGATCATCGCGCCATGTCTGTGCCACTAACTGGTCTGGGAGGCCGTGCGAAGATATATGGTGTGCTCACTCAGCCTACTCATGAAAAATCGGGCGCAGTTCGTGTAGTGTGGATGCGCCCCCGTTCACATGAGGGTTGCGCCGCAGGCTGACGCTGTAATTGACGCGGTCGGGGCGGTAGTAGCGTTCCTGGAAGTAGAGCGGGACATTGTTGGTCGTGTAGGATGTGCGTTGAATGAGCAGGAGCGCGGCGTTGAGGGTCACATGGAGCCGATGGGCCAGTTCGGTGCTGGCGTTAGCTGCTGTAATATGAAACGTGCCTGCCTCGACAGGAATGGCGTAGTGCGTTTCTAAAATGTGGTAGATCGTCTCTTGTCGCAGCATTTCTTCGGAGAGGAGCAGGCCAAAACGCAGTGGAAGCCAGGTGGTGTCAAACGCGATAGGCCGCTCGTTTGCCAGACGCAGGCGGTCGATGCGCACAACCTCTGTCTCAACATTCAGGCCAAGTACCTCGGTGACATGCTGTTTTGCAGCTTCGCGTGTCAGTGCAAGCACCTGTGACGAAGGAGCTAACCCCGCCAGTTCCATATCTTCTACAAAATCGGTGAGGCGCACCAGCTCTTGCTCGATATGGCGTTCCATCACATAGGTTCCTTTACCATGACGACGTATCACAATGCCCTCTGTCTCCAATTCGCTTAATGCCTGCCGCACGGTGATGCGACTTACGCCATAAAGCTGAATCATTTCGGGTTCAGAAGGCAGGCGGTCGCTGGGTTTATAGGTTCCGCGCTCAATTTCGGAGCGCAAAATTTGTTTGAGTTGATGGTAGAGCGGAACTGGGCCAGGAGTCAGGCGTTGCGTTGCCATGGAGCCTCTCTCTTCTCGATACTGAGCATAACGACATGTTGACTGATAGCATTTTTCTTTTATTATACGGTATTTCCCCCTTCATAAGCAACTAGATACCGTATTTCCCGCTTTTACTGGCAGCGGTGAGCTACAAAACTTTCGGATGACGCCTAATATGACACGAGATGGCAGGTATGATCGCTATACTGTGTCTAGCATAACTGAAATGAAAAATAAGGGAGTCGATGAAATGAAAATTGCTGTCAATATCGGGCCAACGGGCGATTGGTCGGCAATGCTGGCTGCCGCGCAGGTAGCTGAGTCATGTGGCTTTGACGCGCTTGGTTTCCTTGACCACTATCATGCGGATCAGCCTGAATGGTCGTTCATCTCTTCGCGAGGTTGCCTAATATTTAAACTCATTATGACGACATATTGACTTTTTGTGATCGAATTGTTACACTCTAAGGGAGACTTATGGCGATGTGCACCGAGCAAAGAAGCAAATTTTCACACGATGTGCGCGCACAGCAGATAGGGTCTCTCAGGCACACCAGATTCCTCTGATACAGAGAAAGGTGCAACGATGCAGATTGAACAATTCTTTCTCGATGGGCTTGGTCATCAGTCTTACTTTGTGACTGATGGCAAAAGTGGTATGGCAGCAGTCGTGGACCCACGCCGAGATGTGGATATCTACCTGCAAGCCGCAAAACGTGCGAATGTTCGTATAACCCATATTCTGGAAACGCACCTGCACAATGATTATGTGACGGGCGCACGCGAATTGATGGTGCAGACGGGGGCGACCATCGTCTCGGATGGCGAGACGCAGTTGCATTATCCCTACCTACCCGTGCATGATAGTGACCGCTTTCAGGTTGGTGAACTGGGCTTTCAGGCCATGTCTAGTCCCGGTCACACGCCGGAACATGTCAGTTATCTTCTCTTTCCCTCCGCTGCTGCTACGCCACATGCTCTGTTTAGCGGTGGCAGTAT
>DAICZM010000573.1 GCA_027311145.1 Ktedonobacterales bacterium | reverse complement strand
CTATTATGGTGTGAGTGCGGTGTTAGCGGTTTATAATTTGGCCAGCTATGATAATGCATGGACGGCGGGAATTGCTGCTCTGGCCCTTAACTATGCCGCGTATGAGGCCGAGGTCTTTCGCGCTGGCATCCTCTCCGTTGATAAAGGTCAAAGCGAGGCAGCTTTGTCGCTGGGTCTGACACGTGGGCAGGTCTTCTGGCGCATTGTGTTCCCGCAAGCTATTCCGTTAATGATTCCACCATTTGTGAACGATTTTATTTATATGTTAAAAGATTCTGCCGTGGTCAGCGTGATTGGTGGGCTGGAACTGACGTCAGTGTTGGATTACTGGCGTATCCGCAATGGTAGTAATCCGTTTCCTTTTTTTGCCCTTGCCATTATTCTCTATCTTGTATTGAGTTTGCCAACTTCGTATTTTGCGCGTAGTTATGAGCGTCGCCTGCGTTCCGCGCTCTAAGGCAGAAATGGGGATATAGATGGAACAAACGATTCTTAAGGGGAAGGCCCGTGCTGCACGTATACGGGCCAAACGCCAGCGTCCTATCTGGCTTGCCCTACTCGATAATTCGTTTTACCTGTTGCTGGCAATCGTCGTAGCGGCATTCATCTACTATCTCTATGCTTATCGTCATCGTATGCAGCTCGACTTGCCACTGCTGTTGCAAGGGGCAGAGACAACAATTTGGCTCTCGCTGAGCAGTATGGTTCTGGCAACGGTTTTTGGCTTTATGGGCGCGATGGGACGTATTTCAAATTTCGCACCGTTTCGCTGGATCACATTTGGCTATGTTGAGGTGATACGTGGTACACCGATTTTGGTACAATTGTTGCTCTGGGGCTTTGGCGTCAGTAGCCTGCTTTCAGCGTTGGGCTTCTCTCCCTACACCACAGCCTATCAGATCATGACGGTGCTGCAAAGCAATAGCCTTATGCCAGATGCGACCAATACGCTCTTTTTCAATTCTGCTTTTTACGGTATTTTGGGCCTGAGTTTTAACTATGGAGCCTATCTGACCGAAGTTTTTCGATCTGGTATTCTCTCGGTTGATAAAGGACAAACAGAGTCCGCTCTCTCCCTTGGCATGAATGCGCGTCAGATTATGCGTCACATCATATTACCGCAGGCGATTCGTGTCACTATCCCGCCTTTTACAAATTACTTTATTACACTCGTACAGGATAGCGCATTGCTCTCAACCATCGGCGGCGTGATCGAGTTACAACAATTGACCACATCGCTTGCCAGCCCGCTCTCATCAGACCCCTTTTCGATGCTTTTTGTGTACGTCTTGGGTGCGCTGATCTTCTTCATTATCTGCTATCCACTGGCAATCCTGGCCCGTTTCCTAGAAGCGCGCATGGGGGAGGCATACTAAAAAGCTGTAGCAATTTCGGCAATTCCGGGCTGTTTTGCTGGCACTTGCTAAAAAAGCATTCATCAGGTATACTTGGTAGTAAGAAATTCATACCTTTGTTGCGTATGGGAATAACAGGTTTTTATGACAATCACCGCGCTAGCCGGCAAAAGAAGAGGGCGTTACACTCCAAAATACTTTGTATTTTGTGGTTTCCACCTATCTACCTGCTATCCCTGATTCCTCATTTTCTCCCCATGTTGTTGTCGGTAATGCTTTGACATGCGTAGCCGTATTGTGCATTCACACATCCGCTTTCACACATCAGTGCTTACTCCCAAATGACATGTTTTGTTGTATAACACTTACCTGCATTTTCTGATCATTGTCCGCATGACTTATCTTGAGAGATAGGTTGTTTTCTATCTACAGGCACGTTGCATCGTCTTCTCTATTCACGTTGCAGCTGTCAAACCGATAGGCGGGTCGGGAGTAGATAAAGATGTATTGGACCGCATCACGAGAAAGGATTTTTATGAGTAGCGATGGTTTACTCAAGGCCCTCAGTGACTCACAGCAGTATCTCGATTTTGTACAGAAGCAGCAATTGAGTAAGCGCGAGGCGGAATGGTTGATTGATACCACCGTGAGCAATTTTGCGCAGTATTATAATAGTGGCTTTATCGAGTATCGCAAATCGGTTGCCGAAGCAGGTGATTTTGCCGCCGTCGAATGGACAGGACGCGGTGCAACCTTCAGGGATGTGCTAGGACGCGAATATATCGATTGTCTTGGTGGCTTCGGCGTGTTTAACCTGGGATGGGCACACCCGAAAGTTGTGGGGGCCGTGCAGGCACAATTACAGAAGAGTCCACTACCAACGCAAGAATTGCTTGATCCGTTGCGTGGTATGCTGGCCCATTTGCTCGCCGAGATCACTCCTGGCGATATTCAATACAGTTTCTTCGTCAGCAGTGGCACGGAGGCCGTTGAAGGAGCGATGAAGCTGGCAAAACTCTACACGCGCAAAAGTGGTTTTATTGCGGCTGTGCGTGGTTTCCATGGCAAAACGGCGGGTTCGCTCTCGTTGACGGGTAAAGCAGCTTTCCGCAAGCCCGCACTACTGCCACATAACAACGTGTATCATGTGCCATATGGCGATGCCGATGCGGTTGAACAGCAATTGCGCATTGCACGCGAGGTGGGCAACGATATCGCGGCTATTGTGATGGAGCCGGTGCAGGGTGAGGCTGGTGCGATTGTTCCCCCTGATGATTTCTGGCCACGTCTGCGTCAGCTCTGCGATGAATACGAAGTGTTGCTGATTGCTGATGAGGTGCAGACAGGGATGGGACGCACGGGTAAGCTGTGGGGCGTTGAGCATTGGGATGTAACTCCTGATATCATCTGTTCTGCGAAGGCCCTGGGTGGTGGGGTGATGCCGATTGGAGCCTTC
>DAICZM010000572.1 GCA_027311145.1 Ktedonobacterales bacterium | reverse complement strand
GTATTGTCCACAAGGGGTGTCATGCTCATCCTCTCTATGACGTCTGACAGAGTACTAGGGTTGCACAACCGCTACGCGACACTTCTCGCGCCCCATGCCGTCGAAGCCGGAGATGGTGTTCACGACGTTGAAGCCATCGGCGCGCAGGTCTGCGTCAAGCCAGTCTCGGCTGAGGTCTTCGCTTGAGGAGCGATAGTGCGTGACTAGGAGAGTGCCATCAGCCTCTAAAAACTCACTGAGCAGGCGTTTGAGATAGGGCACGCGCAAATTATCTGGTACGTAGACAGCCTCAGTGCGCACATATGTGAAGCGGCGCGGCGGCTGCCAATCCCAGCTATTGCCGAGAAATATCTGTTCTTTGAATGCTGGAAGCCGCTTTTTCGCCATCTCAACAAGTTGAGGCGCATAGTCGAGACCATAGGGCTGCAATTCCAGACCTTTCATCTGTGTCCAGTGGAGCAGGCACTCCAGCAGAAAACCATTCGCGCAACCGATATCGAGAAAGGAGCCTGAATGGGTGACGCACTCGCTGATCGGAATACGCAGGCGCACCCACTCCTCAAACGTGCCGCCCTTGCCCGATTGCTGCCAGGGCGTCGGCGCAGCAACATAAGCACTCTGCAAAATCTGACGCACCTCGTCAAACCACTGCTGTAGCTCTCTCTCATCCTCAACCACAAACTGAAATCCACACCCACAACGCTTCGTCCGCTCCTCATGCTCCCGTAAACATCTTGGACAGCGCATAACAATCTTTTCTTATAAATGCAAAAACACTATGGAAGTACATGAGAGGCATATATGGTACGGGCGAGGCTTGTCCTCACACTGCCTCCCAGACCTGCGCGGTCTTGTCACCGGAACCAGTGACGATGCGCGTGCCATCGGGTGACCATGCTACAGCGGTCACTGCATTGGCGTGACCGCTGTAGGTGAATAGTAAGCTGCCATCAAGGGCATTCCAGACCTGCGTGGTTTTATCATTTGAAGCGGAGGCGATATGTTTGCCGTCGGGCGACCATGCCACCGCATTGATATACATCGTATGACCACGATAAAACACAAAACGTGTGCCTTGCGGATATTGCGATGTCCCTGGTGTATGCGATGGCTGTTGCACTGGTGATTGTGATGGTTGTGGCTGCGGTGTTGACGGTGAGTGTGTTGACCCACTTGCGCCTGAGTGGGTCAACCACCAGACCCCCGCTCCTGTGAGCGTTGCTGTCACCACAACGGTTGCGCCAATCAGGAAGAGACGGCGTGAGGTCTCCTCTTGCTTCTTCGTATTGGTTTGTATCAATCTATCCTGCGTTGGTGTTCCTATGACATTTGAAGACGGATAGTGATTGGGTATAGGCGTGACAGGGGGTTGCGTGCCCGATAGCGGTGTAGGCGTGACAGGCAATGTGTTCTGGATTGGCGTGGCAGGAAGCGTGTTCTGGATTGGCAGCACGGCAGGAAGCGTTATCTGCATTGATGGCGTGGTCATGGATGAAGAGGTGGAACCCAGCGTTTCTTTGCTAGCCTGCTCTAAGGCGGTTGCGAAGGCGTGTATGGAGCCAAATCGCTCCTCAGGCTTCTTGGCAAGGGCGGTCATGATGACTTGCTCGGTAATGGGCGAGAGCGAGGGCATATGCTGACGCAATGGGGGCGGTGGTGTCACGCTATGCTTGATCGCGACCTCCGTAAAGGAGCCATGAAAGGGGCGCGTGCCACAGAGCCATTCATAGACCACAATGGCGAGCGAATACTGGTCGCTAGCAGGACGTGGATGGGACTCGATCTGCTCTGGGGCCATATAGGCAATCGTGCCCGCCATGTCCTTCGTGCTTTGGTAGCGCGAACTCTGTGAGATCATGGCGATGCCAAAATCACCGAGCAGGATGCGTCCATCATGGGCGATCAGCATATTCTCTGGTTTGACATCGCGATGAATGATATGCGGAGACTGCTCATGCGCGTATTGCAAGGCCTGCGCGACCTGTTTGACATACTCCACCACTATTGATAAAGGCACATGAGTGCCGAGGGGATAACGAGAGCGCAACGTACCACCTGGAGCATAATCCATGACGAGGAAAGGTGTGCCGTTGTCTACGCCAAAATCGAAGACCCGCACAATGTGCGGATGAGCCAGGTGCGCGAGCGTGCGCGCCTCTTGCTTAAAGAGTTCGGTATCTTCTGGGGTGAGCCGCGTGCGCAGCAGTTTAATCGCGGCATGTGTGCCGAGGTGAATGTGTTCGCCCAGATACACCTCGGCGAAACCGCCCTGTCCCAGCAGGCGTTGCAGGCGATAATTGCCAAGTCGTTGCCCAATGCGCTCACTCATGCGTGCTTCCCTCTCACACGGCGTGCATGTATATTGATGTTGATTGCTGTTGGCATGAGTATAACATAATAAGTCGCTTTTGTATCAACAAATTTTGTCGATTGGGTATGGCAAGCTGTGTACGCTTGGAGACAAATTTTCAAAAAGGCCAACTAATTTCCGGCAATCGACACAAGACATACATTTTTTAGGCCAACAAAAACGTGGTTGACGTCACGGTTCTCACCATAGCATCAACCACGTGTGGATGGGTTCGAGATATTTTCTATGCGAACTTAATAACGTCCACCGCGATCTCGATAGCCGCCGCCGCCGCCGCCGGGGCGACGATCTCTGCCCTGAAAGCCGCGACCACCGCCGCTGCCGCCGCTGCTACCACCGCTACCGCCTGCCGGGCGTTCACGCGCCTCGTTGACTGTGATGGTGCGGTTGCCCAAAAGCGTTCCGTTCAGGCGATCAATAGCGGATTGTGCGTCCTGATCGTTTT
>DAICZM010000571.1 GCA_027311145.1 Ktedonobacterales bacterium | reverse complement strand
ATACAACGCTTGTCAAATTTGATTGCTAGCACTCTCCCTATTAGACTGCAAGTAAAGAATAGCACTCTCGGAGGGAGATTGTCAAGAGGGAAGGCGAGAATAACGCATAGAAGGAGACGGGTCATACACATTTAGATAGTGTATGACCCGTCTCCTTCTATGCGTTCTATTTCGATGCTATGGCTTAACGGGCGCGGAGTTCTTGTAGGGCTGCCAGACGCTCGCGAGCCAATGAGCTATCGGGGTTAACTTTCGCGAGATTGCGATAGACGCGACTGGCCTGCTCATACTCACCCACAGACTGGTAGGTTTGGCCCAGCATGTCGTAGGCTTCGTAATTGCTATGATCGATGGTGATGAGCTGTTGTAGGGCCGCAACGGACTCTTTGATCTGCTGGGTCTCGAAGTAGTGGTGGGCGATGAGTGCCTGATATTTTGCCGCCTCTTGATAGCGATTCAAGCGTAGACAATAACCGACTACCTCGCGTAAGAGATCCATTGATTTCGCGTTGAGTTCAACCGCACGCTTGAGCATGATAAACGCCTCTTCTTCGTTGCCCATATCGGCATAAATCGAGCCAATATGCTGAAAGGCCGCTGAGGCTTCGTCTGCTTTGTTCTGACGTAGGTAGATCTCTGAGAGCAGACGCAATTCCGCGATGCCCTCATCCAGCAGGCCGCGGCTGACATAGATTTCTGCCAGTTCATCGTGGGCGCGTGCGTCCTGTGGGGCCAGACGGACCATCTCGTTGAGAACACTTAGCGCATTGTCACTCTGGCGGTGGCTGCGATAGTGGCGCACCAGTTCTGTGTATTCTTGCAGTGCGCCTTCCAAATCGCCTTGGCGTGCTGCCGAGATTTCCGCCATTGCCGAGGATACTTCATCCTGGGCGGGATGGCTTTGTTTAATCTGGCGGAGAATGGCTTGTTTCTGGTCTAGACGCCCGGTGCGCTCATAAGATTTGGCGAGCAGAAGCGAGATTTCTATCTCTGGAGCCTGATGTTGCTCGCCTTCTTCGCGTGGACGCGCTGCCCAGGCGGCGGGGTCAATCGTGACATGTGCACGGCGCACGTTTTGCAGTGCTTGCTCTAGTTGAGCGATTGCACCCTCTGGTCGGCCTTGTGCGAGCAGCGATTGCGCGGCACTCATGCGGGCCATGACTTCAAGGCCGCCATCGCGCATCGACAGTTCATACTCGCTCAGTGCTTTGTCATACATTGCTGCCTGCTGGTGTAGTTGACCAAGTGCGAAGTGGAGATCAATATTGTTAGGATACGTTTCGAGGCCCTGGGTATACTCGCGTGCAACCACGTCATAGTGTTTCTGCCCCTCACCACGCAACTGCCAGCGGATGCGCGTCAAGGCTTCTAGCGAGTTTGCGCGTGGAGTATCCAGGCGTGTCACCATGGCAATATGCCAGCGCACCAGCGCGGTTAGGTTGCGTGGGTCAACTTGCAGGACGCGCTGATATTCGGCTACAGCTTGCGGAATGCGTCCCAATTTGTGCAGTGCCAGGGCATAGTTCAGACGTGTGGGAACGCTGGTGGGGCTTTCTTGCAAGGCTTGCTCAAGCTCGGTTAGAGCGCGGTCCATGTAACCGAGGCGTAGATACGATTCAGCGGCCTGTGTGCGTTCGCGTAACAGGTCTTCCTTGTCGCCGTGCGATGAAAGCAGATTAATCAGGCGCATGCGATAGGTCAGATTATTTGGTTCGAGTTGTAAGATGCGTCGGTAGGTTGCGATAGCGTCGTCGGTTCGCCCGTTCACGATGTAGGTATCGACGAGGATCGCATATTTGGTGATGGCCTGCTCAATTTTGCCCTGGCGAACATAGATTTCGCAAAGAACCTGATGTACGTCGAGATATTGAGGGGCCATATCGATGACACGCAAGCATTCTTCGGTGGCTGAAGTGAGCAAGCCATGATTGATATAATTCTGAATATCTTGCATGGCGCGCACAACCTGAAGGCGTACCGTTTCGGGCAGATTAGAAGTGCTTGCCAGCACGGCCTCGGCAACTTGTTTCAAGCCTTCATCTTGCGCACTTTTGCCTGCAATCTGTGCGAGCAACTCTTCTGCGCTCGCCGCTTTAGTGCTTGGTGCGTTAACAGGTGCATGGACAGATACAATTTGTGCAGCAGGTGCCGTAGGGACAACTGGTGCAACGGGTGTGGCACTTGGGGATGTTGGTGCAACCTGCGTTTGTTGTGCGGGGGAAACAGGTTCAATCACTTCTGTGGACTGAGCGGCAACAGGCGGCACAGGAGCGGGCTGAGCAGTAACGGGTGGCACAGGCTGTTGTACAGGAGCGGGCTGAGCAGCAACGGATGGCACAGGCTGTTGCACAGGAGCGGGCTGAGCAGCGGCGGGTGGCACGAGTGGTGCTGCTGGTTTTACCTCGTCCATGAGCCAGGATGGAGCAGCAGGTGCTTTGGGGGTTTCAGCCACTGGCAATGGCGCAGGGCTTGCTGTCGAGGCTTCAGCCAGATTGGCAATAGGAGCGGCGACGGTAGGCTGATCGACGAGTGGGGATGGTGGTGTGGGCAAAGGAGCAGATTTAGGCTGATTCGCAGGTTTGCCAGCAATCTGCGTCTTATCAGCGTCGCTCAGGATGCCCGTGAGCCATTCCGGTAATTCGCCCGCACCTTGACCACTTGGTGTGGATTGGGCGGGTTGAACTGGCGATTGTCCATTGAGCATAGCCGCATTAAATGTCATTGTGGCAGCATCAGAGATGGCAGGCTGTGCAGTCGGTGGCATGGTCATTTGGCTAATCGGAGCCTGATTGACAGGAGCGACTGGCGGGGTGGTGGAG
>DAICZM010000570.1 GCA_027311145.1 Ktedonobacterales bacterium | reverse complement strand
CATTTTTCGGGCATACGTCCGCGCAATCTGGAACCATCCTGGCAGTAACCCACGATGGAGTTGCAAGGATCGCAGTGCTGCAGGCGCGGGGCGAGCCGCTCTCCGAATTCCGGGAAGTGCGTATCGAGAATGCTTCAATGACTACTTTCCTATGTGAAGGAGGACAATGCGCTGTTGAAGGCATCAACGATGTCGCGCATCTCGGCAATATATTATGAAGAATAAAAAACTGTCGAGCTTGAACCTGGAAACGGCGATTGACCGCCAATCATATAACATAGCTACTTGATTATTAAGTATTTTTATGATTATTCGTTATTCACCCGATGGGTTCGCACGCTACGGATTAAAAACTGCAGTTGAAAATGCTTGACGAAGACCTTCCACGAGCATCCATGCAACAATGCGAGAAACCCTGCTGCGTGCGTCAATTGGTACGATTACCGTAATAATCTCGGTACCAAGCCACAAATTTTGCCACTCCTTCCTTGAGCGGTGTATGCGGAGAGAAACCCACTGCCCGCTGCAAATCTTCCGTATCGGCATAAGTGGCCAGCACATCTCCGTCTTGCATGGGCAGCATATTCTTTTTTGCCTGTTTACCAACTGCCTCTTCAATGTAGCCGATGAAGGTCATCAATTCTACTGGTTCGTGATTGCCGATGTTATACAAACGATAAGGTGCGTAACTGCTTGCGGGATCTGGATTACCGCAGTCGAAAGACAAATTGGATATGGCTGGCTGGTCCAGCACACGTAGCACGCCTTCCACGATGTCATCCACGTAGGTGAAATCACGCTGCATTTTACCGTGGTTGAATACGTCGATAGTGCGCCCTTCCAGGATGGCGCTGGTAAACAGTGACGGGGACATGTCGGGTCTTCCCCAAGGTCCGTAAACGGTGAAAAAGCGTAACCCGGTAGTCGGCAGGTTGTAGAGGTGGCTGTAGGTATGCGCCATCAACTCATTGGCTTTCTTGGTGGCGGCATAGAGACTTACCGGATGATCCACGTTCTGGTGTACGGAGAACGGCATGGCTGTATTCGCGCCGTACACGCTGGAGCTGCTGGCAAACACCAGGTGTTCCACGTTATTGTATCGGCACCCCTCCAGTACATTGGTGAAACCCGCGATATTGCTTTGGATATAGGCATGGGGATTTTTCAGGGAATAACGCACCCCGGGCTGAGCGCCAAGGTTGATTACGCGCTGGAATTGCAGTTGGGCGAACAGATGGGCAACGGCTGCATTATCAGCCAGATCCATCCGCATCATCGTGAAATTGCCATGTCCCTGCAATTGCTTCAGGCGATCTTCTTTAAGTCGGACATCGTAGTAATCGTTCAGATTATCCAGTCCGACCACTTCATCACCTCGCGCCAGCAGGCGCAGGCAGGTGTGCATCCCAATAAAGCCGGCTGCGCCGGTTACCAGTATTTTCATATTTTACGGACGTCCAATAGCAAAGTACTCCAAACCCGCCGCCCGCACCTCTCTGGGTTCATACATATTACGACCGTCAAAAATCACAGGCTCCTTAAGCAAAGCTTTGACTGCAGTGAAGTCCGGTGCCCGAAAAGTCGTCCATTCGGTCACAATAACCAAGGCATCCGCCCCTTCCAGGACAGACATGGGTGTATCTGTCAATTTCAATCTTGGGTCGTCACCAAATATATGCCGAGTTTCAGTCATCGCCACCGGGTCGTAGGCGGTAACGGTGGCACCGCGCGCCCACAAGCCTTTGATCAGCACGCGACTCGGGGCATCACGCATGTCATCGGTATTGGGCTTGAAGGCAAGCCCCCAAAGCGCAAAATTCCTGCCGCTCAGATCTTCGCCGAAACGGGCCGTGATCTTGTCGAGCAACACTTCTTTCTGACGCTCGTTAGCCGTTTCCACGGCATTGAGAATTCTTAGTTCGCCGCCGTATTCCTTGGCGGTACGCTGCATGGCCTGCACGTCTTTAGGGAAGCAGGAACCGCCATAGCCGCAGCCGGCATAGAGAAAATGATAGCCGATGCGCGGGTCCGAGCCAATACCATGGCGCACATGCTCGATATCCGCGCCTAGTTTCTCGGCCAGCAATGCCAATTCGTTCATGAAGGAAATGCGCGTGGCCAGCATGGCATTAGCAGCGTATTTGGTGAGTTCGGCAGATTTGACGTCCATCACGATCAGGCGGTCATGATTGCGATGGAAGGGCACATACAGCGCACGCATCAACTCAAGGGCACGGGCATCGTCGGTGCCGACGATAATGCGGTCAGGACGCATAAAATCGTCTAGCGCCGAACCTTCTTTCAAAAATTCAGGATTTGAGGCGACGCTGAATTCAGTCGCCATGCCGCGCTTGTTCAGTTCTTCCTGTACGGTGGCCCGTACTTTATCAGCAGTGCCTACCGGTACGGTAGACTTGTCTACAATCACTTTGTATTCCTGCATGTGCTGTCCGATGGCACGCGCCACAGCGATTACATATTGCAGATCAGCCGAACCATCTTCATTCGGCGGGGTGCCCACGGCAATGAATTGGATCGTGCCATGCTTTGTGCTGTCAGCCATATCGGTAGTGAAGCGCAACCTGCCTGCCGCCACGTTGCGCCTGACCATGCCCACCAGGCCCGGCTCGTATATCGGGATACCCCCCTCCTTAAGGATATTGACCTTATTGACATCCACGTCCATACACAACACATCGTTACCTACTTCTGCAAGACAAGTACTTGTCACCAGCCCAACATAGCCAATCCCAATTACAGTAATTTTCATTGCCCGATCCTTTGAAAAACTGAAGTAAACTATGTCACAATCTATCATACTGTAT